>JBJDYD010000144.1:0-33925 GCA_051867015.1 Faecousia sp.
TAGCGAACCACAGGAAGTGGCTGTTGCCCGTGGCATTGCAGGTGTCAATGATCGCGGTTATCTTCTCAGCCATGCGAATTTCACTATCAGCACTTGTACCGGTGTTTGCAAAATCCGTCAGCATTGATGGAATGACCAGACAATTTTCAAAATCTGCGCATGCATTTTTCGAAAAACTCTGAACGCTTGATTTTTCCGAGACGGAGCTGTGAAGAAATGCAGCGTAAAAGAATATTTTGCAAACAACCGCCTTTTCAAGTGCTGTTCGGAATGCGCTTATCAGACTTTCGATCTTGGCAGCACAAGACCACGGCAAGCCTGTCTCGTCTTTACAAGACCGCGATGTTGTTCTTACGAAATTCTTCGATGGCCGACTGCCGGTAGGTGCGGCTGATCGGCACCTTTGAACCGTCCACCAGCAGAAAGCTCTTGCCCACCAACGCACTGATTTTCTCCGCATTCACCCAGAAGCTCTGATGGCAGCGAACAAAGCTGTCGGAGGGAAGCTGCCGGATCAGCTCCATCGGCGCCGCACGGACGTAAAGCTCCTCGTCGAGGGTTTTCACCCTTGTACGATAGGTGACGCGCTCCAGATACAGCACGTTTTTCACCGGCAGGCGCCGCTGCGTGCGCTGCTGCTGAAGCATCAGGTATGGCTCCGACGGGGCTCCGCTTGCTCCGGCAATTGCTTTTTTTAACGCGGCGGGCAGATACTTCTCCATTTCCGTCTTCAGCACATACCAGATGTGATCGGCGTAATAGGCATCATAGGTATAGTCGGTATAGCCGGTCAGGAAGATGATCCTGCAGCGGGGACAGAGCTGATTCAGCTTTTCCGCCAGGGAGATTCCGTCGACCTTCGGCATTTCAATGTCCAAAACGGCAATATCCGGGCAGTCGCCCTCCCGGATGCGCGCAAGGACGCGGCACGGCTCGGCAAAGGTCTCCAATGCATATTCCGCGTTCAGAGAGAGCGAACGGATATATGCCTCCTCGTGCTGCAAATGCAGCGGGTTATCATCGCAAAGAAAGAGCTTCAGCATTCGTTGTTCTCCCTTAAAATCAAAACCGAATGGTTTATATTACCGTCACGCGCAGAGGTATAGCTGCCGTGGTATTGCTCCGCAAGGGAGCGCAGAATGGAGGTGCCGATGCCTCGCTCCAAATATGCAATACGTCTTTTTTTCGGCGTCATGCCCGGGGCACAGGTATTTTCCGTTTCAATTTGAATGAAGCCGTCCTTCTGCCGCACGGTCAGGTGGACGCGGCGCTCCTTGGCAGCCGTGCAGGCCTCGACGGCGTTGTCCAGCAGATTTCCCAGCGCAATGATCAGATCCGTGTCGGGAATGCCGATCACGGGCGCAAGGGTCACGTCAAACGAAGAAGCGATCTCTTTTCCGTTCAGCTCCTGCAGCCTGTGCTGTAGGAAGGAATGCACCACGGAATTTTTGCAGGCGCTCAATATGCTCTTCGCGGCAGGGCTTTGCTCCAGCCGCGCCGCGTACTGCATGGCCTCGTCCGATTTCCCGTCCAGCAAAAGCGCACGAATGGTAAACATATGATTTGCAATATCGTGCCGCAGCGCCGCCATATCGGCGTAATTGGCGGTAAGCGTTTTGTAGTATTCCCGCTGCGCTTCGATCTGCTCGCCGAGAAGGTCATTCTCCGCTTTCAGGCGGGCATTGTCCGACAGCCGCCGGATCTCGCGAAACCAGATGAAATCCGCGGCGAAGCAGACCACGGTACAGGCGAGGACAAGCAAAGAGGTGCGCGTTGAGATGTTCTCCGCGATAGAGAAGACATAGCCGGTCAGCAGAGCGAACTGAGAAACCGGGAAGAACAGAAAGAACCAGTACTGCCTTGCCGGAAGCTGATCCACGTCCTCCGAGGGCTTCTTGCGAAAAAGCAGGTAGACAAAGAGCAGGAGAACCGCCTCGCAGCCGAGATATGACAAATACCACCAGACAGTCAGCAGGGAATAGTCCCGGTGACGCGCATCAATCGAGACGGACGGAAGCATCAAATAGGTGATGAGCTCCGCCGCAATGACCGAGGCATAAATGCAGAGCATGACGAGCAGCTTCCGAAAGAGCCTGTTGCGGAAAAGGAGCAGCGCAAGGGAAAAGAATATCGCCATGATCGCAAAGGGACGAACGGTGTCCAGCAGCGGCAGCAGCTCCGAAAGACAGCCGACCAGCGCGCAGAGTGCAAGCCCGCCCGCTTCCAGCAGGATCGTGCCCCTACGGGAAAACCGCAGCTCCAGGCAGTGATTTGCAGTGTACCACATCATAGCCAAGCTGAGCAGGTTATGAATTGTAAATATGAGATAGCCAGGCATTTCAAGACCTCGTATTTCATGTTGTTCTTTTCATATAGAATATAACATAGAATGCCGGGAAAGTCGATAGACGTGAGAAATTTTGTCAAAGGAACTTGAAATGTTCATAATCCGCACGTTTGTGTTCATAATCCGCACACGCAGGAAATTCCGGTTGCTGTATAATATAATTGATAAAGTACATTTTGGGAAAGCCGAAACAGAAAAAAGTGCAAGTACTTTCGGCAAAAGCTATCCTCCGAATGTCGCCCATGAGGCGACCAAAAAGCAGCGCACAATTTGTAAAATATGGATAGCATCGTGAGGAAGGGGGCATATTTTGACGAAAGAGAAAGGAAATGCATGGCTTTGAATCGCGTTTTTTCGGTTAAAGCCATCCATAAAAAAGGTCTATATTCTGCCGGATGGCACGCTGGTGATTGATTCTGAATTGTTGAAACTTCGAGAACAGCTTTGTGCGTTTTTCAACATCAGAATTCAGTACATACTTGACTCTGGGGGGATGCGAATCGGGTCAGCGGATATGCCAAGGATGCGGTGCAATGGGCAGTCGGCGAGGGGATCATCAACGGCTCCGACGGAAAGCTCCTCCCGCAGGGCAATGCCACCCGTGCGCAGGTAGCTGCCATCCTGATGCGCTTTATTGAGAACCTCGCGAATCCGTAAAAACACCCTGCTGCCTGATGGTTCATCGGTCGGCAGGGAAGCAATAAGATAAATCATTCTGTTTTTCAATAAAAAGATGGAGGAGAAATTATGAAAAAACGAATTATCAGCATGCTTCTTGTCCTTAGTATGGTGTTGGCGTTCCTCCCGGCGGGGATTACCAACGTGCAGGCATCAGGGAGCCAATCTCAGCGGATTTTGGAAGAAAGCGGCGAAATATCACAATCTTCTGCGGGCACCGGCAATACGGCAGCCCAAGAGCCTGCCGGTACAGGCGGCATCATCACCCGGGCGCAATGGGTGCAGACACTGGTTAAAGCATTTGATATGACAGTGGAAGAAGCCCACGCGCCGGATAACTATTTCAGCGACCTGACAGGTGATGAGGACTATTACCGCGATATCCTTGTGGCGGTACAATTCGGCGTGGTAGATATTCCTGCCGGAGAAGCTTTTCAACCCAACGATGCGGCGACCCGTGAATTTGCCGCGCAAACACTGAATAGCTGCCTTGGTTTTTTGAGAAACGAGGACGAAGGTTATACATTCAGCGAGGCTTCTACGGTTACATATCCGGACGATATTCAAATTTCGATTAATCGAGGCTGGTTTGCCCTCTCAGGAGGCAACTTCCTGCCGCAGCGGGCGATCACCGAAGCAGAAGAGAAGGTGATGCTGGCAGATATAGAACAAACGCTGGCCTCCCGCGTCATTGACACAAGTTATAAGAATTCCTATACATTCTCAACAGACGTGATCGAGATCCCGCAAGGGACGGATGTTGAGGTTGTGCAAGAGACGGTAACGATTCGGAATAATCCGGGAACAATCAAAAACGGTGATGTTTTTATCGTTTGGTATAACGGAGTTCCCTGCGCCTATATTGCCAACCGGGTTACAAAGAGCGGCGATACGACCACGATCGATGTAACTGCCGTCGAGGATGACAGCGCCATTGTCAGCGCAGATGCCCAGGGTGTTTTGGACACGGAATTTGTCCAATTCGTGCCCGCTGAGGGAACCGAAGTCGTCTATGTGGATGAGGTGACCGGAGAAGAGTATACGGACGCACGACAGGCAGATGCAGCAATTGCTTCACATAACGCAAAACGAGGCACAAAGAAGCTGATGACGCTTCAGCTCAAAAGCGAAATTGACCTTGGCAACGGACTGAGCGCCTCCGTCAGCGTGAAGCTCAAAGATCCTGTGCTGGAATATAAGATCAGCAGCAAAAGCAAAACAGCATATGTGACATTGACCGCTGACTATGAGTTCAGCATTTCCGCAAAGGCGGAGCTGATCGAAAATGTAGCCGTGAAGAAGCTCCGACTTGGCTTTTGGGGCTGCCCCGGCATCGGAGGTATTGAGCTGGCAATGGTTTACAGCCTTGCGGGCAGCGTGACCGGAACCTATACCGGCACAATGTGCGTCGGCGCGGATTACACCTCCGGAGCCGGCTTCAGCATCCCGAAGACCTTCCATTCCAAGGGCTTTAGTTTGGTGATCGAGGCATCCCTAAAGGCAGGATTGCAAGTAAATTTGGGCATTAACGACATTCCGGGGGATTTGCTTTCCGGCTATGTATATGCCGAGGTGGGCGCAAAAGGCTCCGTCAAGCGGACGAGCTACAGCGACAACACCACGCCGAAAACCTGCGTCCAAACCGCCATGTATCTCTATTTGGAATGCGGCGCGAAGCTGACCTTCAAAGTCGGCAGCTACAAATCCGAATTCTCCAAAGAATATAAAATCTGGAAAGACAGCAACAGCCCGGTACGCGTGGTGCATCATTACGAGGACGGCAAAGAAGTCTGCGAGTGCAGCCGGGGAACGGTGTATGACAACGGCTATTATACCGTTGGAACCTCCAACTATTGGGGCAGCGGCTGGAGCGGCGGCTCCGGCGGAAGCGGCTATGATAAATACGGCAATCCGGTACCCGTTTATACCTACACCGTGGACGAGGATGGAAACGCAACCATCACCGGATACAGCGGTGGCGGTGCGTCGGTGGTTATTCCGGAAATCCTTGACGGGTATACTGTAACGACAATAGGTAGCAGTGCATTTTCTGGCTGTACATCCTTGCAGGTCATTAACATCCCGGATTCTGTTACGAGTATTAACAGTTATGCATTTGATGGTTGCAAATCCCTAAGTCAGATGGAACTCCCAAAGAGTTTAAAATATCTGGGATATGGAGTTTTTTACGGTTGCGCGAACTTGAAAGTAATCTCCATCCCAAAGTCATTGGAAAGTGCAGCATCAGGCACCTTCGTTGACGGGCCATTTGATAACAGCGGTCTGGAAAAAGCTACCTTTGAGGCTGGCACTTCTTCCGTAGTATCAAATCTATTCTATGGAGCAAACAATCTTGCTGATGTAAAATTACTGGATACAATGACTTCCATAGGTAGCAGTGCATTTTCTGGCTGTACATCCTTGCAGGCCATTAACATCCCGGATTCTGTTACGAGTATTAACAGTCATGCATTTGATGGTTGCAAATCCCTAAGTCAGATGGAACTCCCAAAGAGTTTAAAATATCTGGGATATGGAGTTTTTTACGGTTGCGCGAACTTGAAAGTAATCTCCATCCCAAAGTCATTGGAAAGTGCAGCATCAGGCACCTTCGTTGACGGGCCATTTGATAACAGCGGTCTGGAAAAAGCTACCTTTGAGGCTGGCACTTCTTCCGTAGTATCAAATCTATTCTATGGAGCAAACAATCTTATTGATGTAAAACTTCTGGATACAATGACGACAATAGGCACGCATGCTTTCTACGGATGTACAAGCTTGACATCAATCGATCTGCCTAATTCAATAACCTCTATTGGCAATTCTGCATTTAGCGGATGTACAAGCTTGAATAAAATTGCGATACCAGATACAACAACAAGTATGGGAGACTATACTTTTAGTGGCTGTACATCATTAGTGGAAGTAAAGCTTCCCAACTGCAGAAAGAATATTACCGAAGGAATGTTCAAAAACTGCTCAAGCTTGACAAAAATAACGCTGCCGGAAACGGTGACGGCAATTCGTCCGGATGCTTTTAACGGTTGTTCAAGCCTGACACATATCACGATTCCAAGTGGCTTAGAAACAATTGGGAGTTCTGCCTTTGAGAACTGCACGAGCCTGGAAAGCATAACAATTCCGGACGGAACAAAGACAATTGGAGGCGAAGCATTCCAAAACTGCACGTCACTTACATCTGCAAACCTTGGCAACGGTGTTACCTCTATCAGCTCGTATCTCTTTAACGGATGCTCTATGCTGAAAGAAGTCAAGCTCGGCAGCGGATTGACAAAGATTCCGGAGCGGGCATTCAGCAATTGCGGTGCGCTGGAGAGCATCGTGATTCCCTACCGCGTGGAGGAGATCGGCGCAAATGCGTTCCTGAATGATGTCAAGCTCACCTCCGTAACGATCCCGAGGCGGACGGCAAAAATTGCATCGAACGCATTCAGCTATCCGGATAAGCTGACGATCTACGGCGTGGCAGGAACCTATGCCGAGACCTATGCCGGCGAAATCGGTGCGAAGTTTGTTGCAATTGATAAGCCTGCTACCGGCGTGACGCTGAATGAAACAGCGGTACGCATGAACAAGGGTGCAACGATACAGCTTGTAGCAACGGTAGCTCCCGTTGACTTTACGGACGAGACAGCGTGGAAGAGCAGCGATCCTTCTGTTGCAACCGTGACGGACGCAGGCGTTATTAAGGCAGTTGGTATTGGCGAATGTACGGTTAGCTTCGTGGTCGGCAACGTGAAAGCGACCTGCAAGGTTACGGTTGTTCAGCCGGTCACAAGCATCAGCCTGAACAAAACCAGCCTGTCTCTCGATGCGGGAGAAACCTTTAAGCTGACTGCAAGCGTTTCTCCCAATAACGCGGAGAATAAGGAAATCACCTGGAGCAGCAGTGACGAGGCAATTGCCACAGTCGATGAAAACGGTTTGGTCACGGCATTGAAAAAGGGAACCGCGACGATCACGGCTACCGCGAACGATGGCAGCGGTGTTCAGAAATCCTGTGCTGTCACAGTAAAGGGAAATCTCTATATCGTTTCGAATGCCGCTGATTTGCAAAGTCCGCATCCGTATACTGTAAACTGCAATGATATCTGGCAGTATTCCGTTCCGGGCGCGACACAGTTAAATCTGACATTCAGCGCAGATACTTCCGTGGAGAGCGGCAGCGACTACATCTTTATTTATAGTGCCGATGGTACATTGATCGGAGAATATACCGGAACCGAATTGGCAGGCAAAACAATTGCCGTTCCCGGCGGAACCGTAAGAATCAAGTTGGTCAGCGACGGAACTTACTGCGAATATGGCTTTGCGGTAACAAGCGTTACAACGCAATCCGAGCCGCACACGCATAATTATACCGGCGTGGTAACATCTCCGACCTGTACGGAGCAGGGCTACACTACACACACCTGTACCATTTGCGGCGATAGCTATAGGGATACTTATACCGCTGCTTTGGGGCATGCTTGGGACAACGGCAAGGTAACGACGCAGCCGACGGAGACGGCGGAGGGGGTGAAGACCTTTACCTGTACACGGTGCGGAGAGACGAAGACGGAGAGCATTCCCGGACATACGCATCAATACACCGAACAGGTGACGGCGCCGACCTGTACGGAGAAGGGCTACACTACACACACCTGTACCGTTTGCGGCGATAGCTATAGGGATACCTATACCGCTGCTTTGGGGCACGCTTGGGACGGCGGAAAGGTGACGACGCAGCCGACCGCCACGGAAAACGGCGTAAAGACCTTCGCTTGTACACGCTGCAATGCGACGCGGACGGAGAGCATTCCTGCTACGGGAGAACAGAATGACAAGCCCTGCGACGGCGGGGCGGATTGCCAAAGCGGTAGATTTGTGGATGTCAACCCGAAGGAATGGTATCATCCTTATGTGGACTATGCCGTGACGCACGGGCTGTTCGGCGGCACGAGCGCAAATACGTTTGAGCCGGAGACGGCGATGACGCGCGCCATGCTCGTCACCGTCCTGTGGCGCTACGAGGGTCAGCCAAAGGGCTATGAGAACACCTTCACCGACGTGAACGCGAAGAGCGGGAGCTGGTACATTGACGCAGTGGCATGGGCGTCGGCGAACGGTGTGGTCAACGGCGTCGGCAACGGCAGATTCGACCCTGAGGGGAAGATCACGCGGGAGCAGATGGCTGCCATTTTGTTCCGCTATGCGGAAAAGAAAGGCATTAACACAAGCAAGCGCGGCAATTTGGGCGGCTTCCCGGATGCAAACCGGGTCAGCAGCTATGCAAAGGACGCGGTGCAGTGGGCAGTCGGCGAGGGGATCATCAACGGCTCCGACGGAAAGCTCCTCCCGCAGGGCAGCGCCACAAGAGCGCAGGTTGCGACAATTTTGATGCGGTATATTGAGAATATCGTGAAGAAGTAGAATTTTCGGCAGGCTGACAAAAAAGCGTCAGCCTGTCGATTTTTTGGTCTTGCTATTGTAGGTGCCTACAAAAGATTGCCACGTCGCTGCGCTCCTCGCAATGACATATGGGGGTGACTTTCTCTGTCATTGCGAGGAGCGCAGCGACGTGGCAATCTCTTGTGCGTGTCTGGTAGTTCCTGTACCGGCGCGCCGGGTCGTTAGCGCAGCCGTTGGCGACGACGGAGCCTTACGGATGCGGCATGCCCCTTGCGGGTACGCGCCCTACGGTGAGGGGGCGGTTGAGGATCGTAGGGCACGCCGAGTCGTCGTGCCCTACGATCCGCAGCCGATTTGTTCAGAGGTTCCTTAGATTTAACGGTATAGTAGGCGCAGAATTTCGCGGGCTAAATTAGGGTTGCAGCACGTGAGTGGATGAAATGGGAGAATTTTTTTGTGGTGCGTTTCGCGCTTTTTGATGATGGGCGGGGGCTGTCTGCCATAATAGGCTTTATTGAGCCTCATTGGTGCGGTGTGTATTTGCGGGAACGGCGCGAGAGTGTACTTGCGCGCAGGGGGGAGACATGGTATATTATAAGCAGCGAAATTTGTGATTTGAAAGGAGATCCCCCATGAAATACACGATGGAACATTATGAGCAGAGTGCCGCGTATCTGCGGGAGCGCATTGGGGCGCGGGAGCCGGAGGTGCTGCTGATCCTGGGCTCCGGTCTGGGCTTTTTGGGCGACCGGGTGGAGGACGCGGTGAAGATCCCCTACGGCGAGATTCCCCATTTCCTGTGCTCTACGGCGCCCGGTCACGCGGGTTGTCTGGTGGTAGGCCGTCTGGCAGGCAGGGAAGTAGCTGTGATGCAGGGCCGTTTCCACACCTATGAGGGCTACACCGCCGAAGAGGTATCCTATGCGGTGCGGGTGCTGCGGCTGCTGGGTGTGCAGACCCTGCTGGTCACCAATGCCGGCGGTGCGGTGAACCTGAGCTTCCACGCCGGAGAGATCATGCTCATCACGGATCACATCAAGCTCTTCGGCTTCAGCCCCCTGGAGGGAGCCAATTTGGACGCCTTCGGTCCCCGCTTCCCGGATGTGTCCAAGGTCTACACCCCCGCCCTGCGGGAGATCGCCCTGGAGAGCGCCAAAGAGCTGGGCGTTCACCTGAATCAGGGTGTCTATATGTTCTTCCCCGGTCCCCAGTATGAGACGCCCGCGGAGGTGCGAGCTGCCCGAATTTTGGGTGCGGATGCCGTGGGCATGAGCACGGTACCCGAAGCGATCACCGCTGCCCACTGCGGGATGAAGGTGCTGGGCTTCAGCCTCTCCACCAACATGGCAGCCGGGGTGCTGGATCAACCCCTGTCCGAGGAAGAGGTGCTCACCGCTGCCGAAGCTGCCAAGGCCGATTTCTCCGCATTGGTACTGCGCTGTCTGGAAAAGCTTTAATTCCGGATCATGCCCCAAAGATAAATCCGAAGGAACCGTTTGTCATGACGGTTCCTTCGGATTTTCTTTTGGGAGAAGAAAGTGTCGGAGCGCTCCGCGCGGATCAAAAAACGGGCGGCTGATAGCTGTGCAGCCGTTGGCGACGAAGGCGCCTTACGGATGCGGCGTACCCCTTGCGGGTACCACCTCTACGAGAAATCTTGCAGTCCCACGCCGTAGGGGCGGCTATCAGCCGCCCGGTGCAGGAACTGTCGGGTGCGTACAAACTCGTTTATGCGTACTGTCTGCCGCTTCGCGGACGGCACGCCCGGTGGTCGTGCCCTACGAATGTAAATCGCACCCTCACCGTAGGGCGCGACGACCCCGGCGCGCCGGTGCAGGAACTACGAATCGTGTACAAATCTGCTTGGTTTCCCTGTCTGCCGCTTCGCGGACGGCGGGGACATGTCCCCGCCCTACGGAAGTGGCGCGAAGTTTGGCGCCGTATGCGCATAAGGGGAAAACAGATTGCCACGTCGCTGCGCTCCTCGCAATGACAAAGAGGGCAGACGATCCGTTTTTTAATCGTGCGGAGCACACCACAGTCATTCACTCTTAGTCCTTAGCCCTTAGCCCAAAAAGCCCTTAGCCAAAAAGCAGGAGCTACCGACTGCGCACAAATCTGTTCCCCCGTACCGTCTGCCGCATATGCGGACGGCACGCCGGGGGGGGCGGCGTGCCGTGTGTTTGGATGATGAAAAAGGGGGGCAATTTCTGTTTGCGTTGCGGCGGGGTCAGCCGAGGTATGCTGCGGCAGAGTCGCCGTACTTGATCATGTTCTCAAGCAGACCTCTTGTGGTATCGGAGGTTGCGCTTCTGCCGAGGATGTCAGCGATATAGCTTTCCACGCTCCAGGTCTGCACCTGAGAGACAAGTGCATCGTTCTCGTCATAGATGCCGACGGTAACCTCGGAACGCATTCTCTTTGCGCCGACGTCATCATAGACGCACTTGTAAATCGTTCCGCTTTGCTGCACGGGGGTGCCGGTAAAGACGACTTCGCCGGTCGCCGCATCCGTTACCTTGTAGGTCAGCTTGCTGACATCACCGGTGTAATTTTCGGTATTGAACAGCATGTTCAGCGTGACCTTGGACAGCAGTGTGACAGACGGGGTAACAACGGTGATCGCACCGGCATCGGTCTTGCGCATGGTGTTTGCAACCGCGGGAAGCGTCTGCGTACCGCAGGCAAGCTCTTCTGCCGTGAGATCCCCATTGACCAAATGCTCTGTGTCGTAGCCGAAGTACTGCTGTGCTGCCGCGCCGTAATTCAGCAGATCGACCGCCAGCGTCTTTGCCGCTGCGGTGGCGGTGGATTTACGGAGCGTTGCCTTGATCTGCTCGGCAATACTTGCAGTCTTAGGAACGCCGACATACTGCGTTCCGTCCGCCGCCTCCGCGTGGATGGTGGCGGTGAAGCTGTCGCCCATGTTCTTTGCGGCAATGCCGGCAAACTCCACTCTGTAAACAGAATCGAACTGCACCATGTCTTCGAGGTTGTATCTGACCGTCGTTTCGCCTTCGGCACCGCTGACAACCACATCAACGTAGGTTGTCGGATACTTTTCAGCGATATCGGAGGTCATGATGAACACAAACTTCAGCTCTGCGCCCATGCTGAACGCAGTGGCGGCAAACGCCAAGCTGCTGTCCTCGGCGGGCACAACAACTTCCACAGCGCCGCAGATGCAGGTGCCGTCGGTGAAGGCATGGGCTTCAACAGCACGATAGTCACAGCTTTCATTGGAGCAGATGACAGTATGGGTGCCGTCGCCGTTGTCGGTGTAGGTCAGAGCATCGTGGGGGCAATTCTCATTTGCTTCAGCGGCCTTGAAAATGGTGAGGGCGCGGGTGAGGGTATCCGCCGAGGCGGTGATGCTGCCGCTGCCGAACAGCTTGATGTTGCAGAGGGAGAGAATGCCGCCTGCCTCCGCAGATACGCCGTCAACCGTTTCCGTCGGGTTGGCGTTGCGGATGTAGATATCGCCGTCGGAGGTTACATAGTCCGTGACATCATAATACATCTCGGTGCGGTTGCCCGAGCAGACGCGGCTGTTTGCAAAGGGGAAAACATTTACGAATTCACCCTTCGTGCTGTCAAACGCCTGAAGGTAGACATGCTTGCCGTTGACAGACTTGGCGCTGATCAACACCCGTGCCGCACCGGTGCCGACATTGAAGGCAACACCGTTGTAGCCGTTCAGGTAAACCTCATTTTTGGGACCGTTGACATCGTAATTGGAGTTGTAGTAAACCACATTTCCCTGACCGATGATCTTACCGACTTCGGAGCTTGTAAGCGCCACTTCGTCGCCGTTTTCGTCAAGGCAGTAGTATTCGCAAGTGCCATTGACCAGCTTGAAGCAGATATCGGTGCCGTAAGTCGGGTGGGTGATCCTCTGATCCTCCTTGTTGAGGAGATAGTTTACACCGTCCACTACCTCATGATGCATGACACCGGACATGTTCAGGTGGATGCCCTCGACAGTCGCTGCCTGATCGGTATTGGTACCGCCTGCGGCGATATACACGATACCCTCGACGGGCGCATCTGCATTACCGGTATCTGCTGCCCACGTGTCAGCATCCAGCAGCAGGTTACGCACGTTGGAGAAGGCGGGGTTGATCTCCTCCGCCAAGCCGTAGGCATAATAGGCGACGGGATTGCTGCTGCTTGTGATGGTGCCGAGGGTGTTATAAACGCGGATGGCATCCACATGGACATCATAGTCCGTGTCGGGTGCTGCGGAATCGGCGCGGGTTGCGCTGCGGAGACCGAGCCGGCTGTTGGAGGCGGATAAGTATTCCAGAATATCGTCCTCGCTCAGACCGAGGATGCTGCGGATTCTTGTCTCGCTCAGCATCGACCGCGTTGCCGTGTAGTTGTGGTTGAAGATGTCGTTGTAGTAGGCGCGAATCTTCACATAATAGGTGCCGTGCGCAAGCTCCATGCAGTGTACAACGGGGATCTGATAGAGCGTCTCGCCCTCCAGATAGTTGTCCACCAGGTAACGCTTGACAATGTTCTGCAGCGCCGCATCGCTGAAGACCTCTACAACCATCATGCCTTCGTCGGGGCCGGTCTGGGAAATCACATCAAAGCCGGTGCCGGTGAAGGAGAAGGTCATGGACTTGTTGTTGCTGTCAGCGGTGACGTTTGCCTTGTAGGAGCTGCCGTTCGACAGGGTCTCTCCCGCTGCGTCTGCCTGCGCCTCCAAAGCGGCGTCGAAGCCGTGGATCGCGCTGTTGTCGTAGGTCTGCTCCGAATCGGAGGCGGTGCCCTCGTCTGTCCAGCCCTCGCCGAGGGTCAGATAGCCGTCGCTCTCATACCACACGTTATTGGCGGGGATGATATGGGCAGTGCGCTGTACGGTGTTGGAATCGGCTCTCTTGGGCGTGTTGATGGCGGTTACGGAATAATCGAAGGTTTCGATTTGGGTGAGAATGCTGCCGGAAGCGTAGGTGAGTACAGAGCCGTTGGCATAGTCGGAAACCGGGCTGAGACTTGCTTCCTTATCCAGCGGAATCGAAATCTTTGTGCCGAAGTCTACCACCGCGAACTTGGGCGCGTAATAGTTGGTTGCTTCGGTCTGCGTTGCAGCGCTGACAGGCGCGTTGCCGAGGGTGTCTGTGTCGCTGGTTTTCGGATTTACCGTAAAGCTTACTGTGCAGGCAGCGTCTGAGGTGAAATCAAAGCCTGTAACGTTTTTGCCGGGCACCCAATTTGTATTGTTGTAAAGATTATAACTGTAGCGCGTTGTGCCCCCTGCATCCTTTACGGCGTGCGCAATGGTAACAAACCGGTTGTTCAGACCATCAACAGCTACGGTGCGGGTGAACATATCCGCGAAAACGCCGGAGGCATCCGCGCCGTCGTTCAAAATGGCGAGCAGATCAAGGTCAGTGCTGTCCTGCGTGTACAAATCCATGAAATAGTCATGCACTTTGAAATTGTATTGAATCGGGACATTCACATTCGGTACGTCGTAGATGACAGTCAGTTCAGGATCATCCTTACCGGGATAATAGGCGCCGGAGTCCGAACCGTTGGTGGGGATGTTGTTGCCGCCGAGGGTCTTGCTGCGGTTTACGGCAATGGTGATACGAACCTCCACCTTATAGCCCTGCGCCTCCAAGTTGGCGGTTTTCTCCCGGAGGTAGGCATTTTGTGCATCCTTCCAGATCACGGAGACCGCAACATCACCGTCCGTGCCGTCAATTTCCGTTTGGGTGAGGCTATACAGAGAGGAGCCCAGGGCGGTGCCGGTGGTGTCAAAGACGCCGGCGCCCTGATAAGCGCACTTTACAACCTCGATGCTTTTGATCGTCCACTCCCGCTTCACCACATCGTAAAGCTCAATGTTGCCGGTAATGGAGGACACCTCAGTTGTGATCGTAGAGGTGAAGATATTGTCGAGCTGCTCGGCAAGACCGGAACCATCTGCGGTAGAGTAGTAGTAGCCGGCGTCTGACTGACCGCCCATGCCCTCGTTGGTCAAAGAGGTCGCGTTGGGGAAGTTGGAGGAAACCAGATGCATGAAGTTGTTGGCCTTCTGAATGTCCGTGCCGGTAGTGTAGGAGGAGTTGTATCCGACGGAGGAATCCAAGCCCTCTACGTAGCCGATGGTGAAGATCTGATAGCCGTTGTCCTTCAGTGCTTTTGCGGATGTAATGGCAGCGTTTGCGACATCGTCTTCAAAAGCGCTGGCGGAAGTCGGCACGCCGTCTGTTGCCAGAATGACAACGCCCTGTGCATCGGCGTTCGACGACGCCATCTGTGCCATATAGGTTTCCGCTGCTTCCAAAGCGGCATCCGTGCGCGTTGTGCCGTAGGAGTAATCGTTTTCGATGATCGTTTTCAGCGTGTTGACGTTCGCGTCGGAGTTCAGCGCGATGTTGCCTTTGGAAACCAGAGCGTAGCTGTCATAATAGTTCTTCGTGGTGCCGCCATGGGTGATGGACTGACCGGAAACGAAGGCACCCTGTCCGTAAGAGACAATGGAAATTCTGTGGGTCTTGCCGTCTTCGAGATTTTTGGAGGAGGCATAGACGCTGTCAACGAAGGATTCCAGAGCGTCCATCATGACGGAGCGGCGCGGCACACTGATCTGAAACTTAATTGTGGACAGAGTGACACCGCTCAAACGGCTTTCATCGGAGCAGGCATTTCTGCGCGCAGCAAAGTCGGAGAACGCGGTGGTGACATCGACCCATGCGCCGAAATCTTCGTTGCAGTTTTTGAAGGAGCCGGAGGAGGAGGGGACGATACCGAAGGGCGTGCAGTACATATCCCAGGAGTCGGTGGTGGAGGAAGAGTTATCTGCGTAGGTTTTCAGCTCGTCTGTGCTCTTTGTCTGCCAAACCTGCCAGGTTCCTGTGGTGGAATTGTAGCGCAACGGCTCAAAGGAGACAAAGCCATAGCCGTAGTCGTTTACGGTGTAGTAGGGAACACTCAGCCAGTTTGTTGCCACGTAGTAGCCCTCGGGCTTTGTTTTATCCAGCTTGTTCAGCGCTGTCGTCAAAGCCGAGGTGCTGCCGTCGGAAATCGCCTGGTCGTTGGTGCCGGCAGGGAAAGACATGGAGCCGGAACGGTCCAAAACGATGGTGATATTCAGCGGGGTCTCGGAGCTTATCTCGTAGCTCTGCCCGTAGGAATAGGCATCGAGCGTGATCAGGTATTCCTCATCCCCCGGGGTGGGATCGGTCAGTGTCTTCGTGGAGCCGAAGGGGTCGTCACTGCCTGCCAAACCGTCATAGGTATAGGCGGCGTAGAAGCTGGTATCCTCCGTAATGGTGACGGTTGTGGGGTCTACGAGGTTGCCGTCGCTGTCCTTCCAACCGATGAAGGTATAGCCCGTCCGCGTCGGATAATTTGTGCCGAAGAAGGCGGCCTTCGCGCCGTATGCAACGGGATTATCCTGCCAAGAGGTGCCGTCTGCCCGAATGAAGGAGACCATGGGAGGCGCAGTGTCCGGCTGACCGATATAAATGTAGTCGATCTCGCACTTCAGCGCGAGGTTTGATTGACCGGGGGTGAAGGCGATGCGTTCGATCGTCCTGCCCAAAACATCGGCGGAGTCGATGGGAATTTGGAGGATATGCCAGTCACCGGTTGAGACGGCGGAACCGGCGGCGAATCTGCCGTCATAGGAGGTATTTCCCTCGGTCTGAACGCGGAAAATCGGGGTCATGGCGGCGGCGGTAGTGTTGGAAATCTTATAGCGAATTTCCACAATGTCGCCGGATTGGATGCCGTGGAGATCCTCTGCCGTGTTGGTGAACTCAAAATAGGGGTTGGCGGTGGTTGCACCGGTCTCGGCGTACATGACGCCGTTCTTATCCGTATCTCGGAAGGACACGGTGGTATCCGTGCCGTTTTTGAACTGCCAGCTCCAATTCAGCTCATCGGTGCCCGTCTGGAAGTGCAGCAGCACGGGATAGGTTTGCTTGCCGCAGGCGGTGCAGACGCCGTCGTCTCCGTAAGTATGGCACGCATCGCTCGGGGCAAGATACTCGGCGTAGTCATAACCGCAGGTGGAACAGGTATAGACACGATAGCCGCCGGCAGAACAGGTCGGCTCCTGCACGACCTCGGAGGTGAAGGTGCAGCTCATGTGGTTGCCGTTGTCGTAGTTTCGCGTGAAGCAGCAATACTGTTTGTCGGTGCTGCTATAGGAATTCGCTGTGCTGCTGTATATTTTTACCGCAGCATACATGCCGATCTCGTAAGCCTGCGCTTCTGTAAGAGCAGATCCGTCCGAATTGCAGATTGGTATCGTGATGTCCTTTTTGCCATACGAAGCGATACTGAGATTGAACTGATATATATATGCAAGGCTGCTGCCGCTGCCGGTTGTCCAAGAGGAATCCGGTGTGGTATACGAGGTGCTGGTTCGCGACTCATCGAGAATGACATTCGGCGGCAACTGGATACAGACCTGATTGAGCGATAAACCGGTACAGTTCACAACATTCACAGCCAAGGTCTTGGAGCCGGGCCAAAAACGCGTCCTCGCATAAGCAGAACCGCCGGAACCGGCGCGGAAGACCGCAAAGCCGAGAATATCACCTGCAATGGTGGGATCCCCGTTGATTTCATAACGGGCTTTTTCAATGTATTCCACTTGCTTTGTCGTTTCATTGCCCTTTGGGTATCTGCCTGCTTGGTAGCTGCCTTCGTTGGCATAGCCCTGCAGACCTACAACAACATTACAGCCCTGTTTTGCGATGGCTTTCGCAATGGTTGTCGGCCATGCATAGTCGTATTTGTTGCCGTTTGCTGCGTAGTAATCGTAGACATAAGCCATCGGTGTGATATAGTCCACATAGGGAGCCAGCGCGGAAGCATCCTGACCGTATTCCATCTTTGCATATGCAGAGGTAGCAGTTTCCGGCATGGTCGCGACGGAAAGAATCATGTCCGAGCCGAGCGCGGTGAGCTTGTTATCTACGAGCTTTACAAAGTTGGTGATGGTGTCCACACGGAACTGCGAGAGCTTCTGCACTGCGGCGTTATTGGCGTTTACCAAATCCTCCAAGCTGGAGCCGGAGGGACTGCCTGTGCCGTTGAAAACAACATAACCGCTGCTGTTGGTGGTATAAGTATATCCGTTGGTCACGCATAGCGCCTTTGCTACGGTGTTATAGTCGGTTTTGCCCATATAAGACTGCAGCTCGCTGCCCCAGTCATAGACGGACATTCCGTAACGCATCGTGTCCAAGTGAATACCGTCCAACCCGGAGATGCTTGCAAGCGTGTTCACTTGATTCAAAAAGTAAGTCTGGTAACTACTATTTCTCAGGTTGACATAGCCGTTGCGAGAATCATAGTAAGAGCTGCCGGAACTATGGGCATTGCATTTGTAGCCCACACGGAAATGATAAAAGGCGCTTGTTGGGTTGTCATAAAGAAAGTCATCATCACGACCAACCATCATCCAAGCATGTACACGGGCGTTACTGCCCGCATAATTGATAATATTCTGAATTGTGGTGGTGCTGAAGCTGCCGTCAATGCCTTTGACCAAAACATAAATGTCGGTAACGCCGTTGTTGACCAGATTTTGGATATTTGTCTGGCTCACGGTAAAATTCGAAGGATTCAGCCAGAAGCCCACGACCTTCTCACCGGAATGAGACACCGTGGCATTCTGCACCGGCGTGACCGTTGCGGCTCTTGCGGCGGAACGGGTCTCTGCGTCGGTTTCAATTTCCGCTTCCGTATCGACTTCGACTGCGGTTTCGTCGGTTTCGGTACCAATCGTGAATGTGGCGGTGAGCGGTTCCGTTTCGTTTTCGGTGTCATCAACAGCAAACGCGGTCGGCATCACGCTCAGCAGCATGGCGCATAACAGCAATATGGCAATGCTGCGGGAAAAAAGCTTGCGTAATTTCATCCTTTGTTATCTCCTTTCGATGGTTCTTGCTGAGAACGCGGTGGAATTGCTGCAGCGGGCAGAGCTTGCTTAGGAGCCGAACAATTGCGCCGTGCCGTTGTGATAGCAGTAGAAATCAGCGGGGTCGTCGATCGCGCAATCCGACCATGACTGGGCGAAGATCGGGAAGCCCAAATCCTTCGGGGTATAGGAGCACTGCTGAGACTCATTAAAATCCGGATTCTGAATTTCACATGCGCACAGCAGGGTTTCCGGGCGTAATTCCTGACAGATCAGATCCGGCTTTTGGTACCTTTTTTTCAAGTTTATCATCTCCTTAAGAATTCTCTTCGAGCAGGAAAGCAAGGCGGGCTTTCCGAGGTCAGCAGGGAACAGGGAAGTGCTGATCCGCTTGTCGGGGGAAGGGCAGAGCCGCAATTTGCGCCGCAGGCAAGACTGAGCGGATCGGTGCCTGCGGGAAAAGCGGTTGCAATAACCCAATATACATACTTTTTCAATCGTAGCAAATAAATGGAAAAAAAGCAAGAAGGAAGGCAAAATTTTTCGATTTTTGTCGAAGAATTGCGGAATGCCGTTCCGGTACATTTCAAATTTGGAGCAAGCTGCCCTGCATGGGGGCGGATTGACGGTGGAAAAAGCGGAAGCTTCCGGCTGAAATCGACTGCGCTTCGGCAGACCCGGGCGGTTCAATATTCACCCTTGTAAATCCATGGAAAACATGCTACAATTGATTTCAAGATACCGATTACTGTATTGAAATCTGCAAAGCACATTACAATTGCGTGCAAATTTGCTCGTCTGTACCGTCTGCCGCTTACGCGGTCGGCACGCTCGGCGGACGTGCCCTACGAATCAGGAATGGGGGCATTCGCGATGGAACTGCAATATGAAATTGCGGGGCTTCGAATCCGTTTTTGCTCAAATGCCCCGCTGCGGGACTGCCCCCGCTGGCAGCTCTTTGCCGCAGATATATCCGAGCCTGTAGATTTTACCTACGATTGCCGCCTTTTGCCGAAGCTGCCTGCCCTTGCGGAAAGCGACACCGTGCGGCTGTATTTTGACTCGGTCAAAATGAAACATTACGCAATCACCCGGGAATGCGGCGGCGTGATGCAGATCTACCTCTCGGAGGAGAATCTGCCGTGGGGTACGCAGGTTGAACAGCTCTATTCGCAGCTTGCGCTGCCCCATATTCTGCTGCAAAGAGACCGGCTTTTGCTGCATGCCTCGTACATTCTGACGGACCGCGGCGCTATCCTGTTTACGGCGCCCTCGGGGGTAGGGAAGAGCACCCAAGCATCCCTTTGGCGCCTGCACCGGGGCGCTTTTATCGTCAACGGGGATCGGGCGGTGCTTGGGCTTGACGGTTCCGTGCCGATGGCTTACGGCTTTCCCGTCAGCGGCTCCTCTGCGGATTGTCACAATCGGTCGGCGGCAGTGCGTGCCGTTGTTTCGCTGCGGCAGGCGCCGACGAATACCATTCGCCGCCTGCAGGGCAGTGACTGTGTGCGCGTGCTCATCAACGGCACCTATCTTCCGCCGGAATATCGGGCGGATATGCTGCCGGCCTTTCACGCGGCGCTGCGGCTTGCGGAGCGGGTGCCGATTTTTGAACTGTCCTGTCTCCCGGAGGAAAGTGCCGTCGAGTGCCTTGAGACGCTACTGAAGAGAACGGAAAGCGGTGAATAAACGATGTCCTTCATTGACGCATTGCTGTATAAAGCGGCGCAGGAAAGAAGCCCCATTGCCGGAACCTTCGAGCTGACAGCGCGATGCAGCCTCTCCTGCAAAATGTGCTACATCCATGATGCCGCCTGTGAAAAGGCGATGGAAGCGCAGGAGCTTTCAACGCAGGAATGGATTGACATTGCCGATCAGGCCATGGCTGCCGGGACGCTTGTGCTGCTGCTCACCGGCGGTGAACCGATGCTGCGGCGGGATTTTCCGGAGATCTACCGCGCCTGCGCGGAACGCGGTTTTTTGCTTACCGTCAACACCAACGGCACGCTGTTCACCCCGGAGATATTCGACCTGTTTTGTGAGCATCCGCCGCTGCGGGTGAATGTTTCGCTGTATGCGATGCGCGCTGAAATCTACGAAAGTCTGTGCGGCAGCGGTGCGGCGTTTGCGCGTGTGCTTCGTCATCTGCGCACCCTTTCCCGGCGCGGCATTTCGATTCAGATCAATTTCACCGCTACGCCGTATAATCAGCAGGAGCTTGCCGCGGTGCACGCCTTTGCGGAGGAGATCGGCGCTGCCGTCCATTATACGGCGTATACTTTTCCGCCCACGCGCACCTTGCAGACCTGCTCCGAGCCTTTCCGCCGCTTCACGCCGGAGCAGGCAGCGGAGGCAACGGTGGAATACCTGCGTATTACCCACTCTCCGGAGGACTTTGCCGCCTATTGCAGAAAAAATCTGATCCAGCCGCCGCCCCGCAGCGACGATTGCGGCGAATTTTCCGACGGCGCGCGCTGCCGTGCAGGCCGCGGCTCCTACTGGATCACCTACGATGGGAAAATGCTCCCCTGCGGTATGCTGCCCGGCATCGCTTTCTCTGTTCCGGCGCTTGGGCTGCTGCCCGCATGGAAGAAGACCGTAGAAGCCTTTGCCGCCGTGAAAATGCCGGCGGGGTGCGTTTCCTGCCCGGATTATGCGCGCTGTGAGGTCTGCCCGGCGATTTGCTTTGCTGAGAACGGCGGCTTTTCGGCTGTTCCGGAGTACATCTGTTGTAAGAACAGGCATTATTTTGAAGAATTGCGGAACATATCAACCGGATCGGAGGGAAGCGCTTGAAGCTGAATCCAAAGTATGTCCTGCGGGAGGTCGCGGGAGAAACGCTGCTGATCTCGCTGGAAGACATTTCTTCTCCCAAGCGTATTCTGTGCCTGAATGAGCTGGGGAAGGACATCTATGCCCGCTTGCGAAGCGGCGCGGAGAAAGAGGACATCGTCGGTGCGCTCCTGTCGGAGTATGAAGTGGAAGAGGATGTGCTGCGCGCCGATGTGGATACGTTTCTCGAAACACTGGCGCACTATCGCGTGATTCTGTAGTTCTATCGCATCAACCGGAAAGGGAGCCTCCTCGGCTCCGGCGATGGTTCTTGCTGCATATTTTCCGCCGGATCGGGCGTATGCGATCCGGCGGAAATTTATTCATATATAAAATGTTACGTGCATTTTTATGCAAGGTGCACAAAACTCCCGCCGGAAATTTGGTTCGTCTGCTGATCGGTTTTTGCGTTTTTTCAATTTTAGATTCCTTGCAATTTCTGCCAAATATTGTTATAATTAGAATGAACCCCGAGGATAAACCGGAAGGGGGGAGCCTCCTTGGCTCCCACGATAGCTGTTGATGAATATTTTCCGCCGGATCAGGCGTATATGATCCGGCGGAAATTTATTCATATATGGCATGTTACATGAACTCCTGCGCGAGATACACAAAACTCCCGCCGGAAATTCGGTTCGTCCGCCGATTGGTTTTTGCGTGTTTTCAAATTTAGATTCCTTGCGATTTCTGCCGAATTTTGCTGAAAGGAAAAGGAAGCCCATTTTTAGAAAGGCTATGGCAGCGGGGGAAAATTGCGCGATGCTGCAAATTTTTTACCGGTGCTCTGTCAGCCCGTTTGAAAGGAACGGTTGCTATGTCGTATAAAAAGCTTTTGTCATTGCTGTTGGCGATGCTGATTCTGCTTTCGTTTTGCGCCTGCCGCCAAAGCGGGGCTTCTGACCCTCCGCAGGATTCCGCTTCGGTGGCTTCACAGGAGGCTGCCGCCGCGCTGTTTAATGCAGCGGTGGACAAGCTGAATGCCGCCGGCAGCTATACCATGACGGGAAATGTGACCTCTGCCGCTGAAATGCAGCGCGCCGAAGGGGAGGCGGGGGAGCTTGTTACCGTCTATACACCGCTCAACTGCACCTATCAGGACGGAAAAATGCTGATGATCTCCGAGAACGGAAGCAATCCGCACACAACCTATTTTGACGGGACACATTATTATATCAGTGTCCTTTTCGGCGAAGAGCGGCTGCGGTATTTCGTTTCGACCAATGACTACACCGACTATGACGCCGCCATGTATCTCAAGCAGGTTGACGCCGAAGCCATATTCCATCCGAGTATTACAGACAATGCAGCGGGCGGAAAGAACATTTCCTTCCAGATTCCCTTTGCCCTGTATGACAGTGAAGCGCTCCGGGGTTGGTTGGGTGAGATTACGGATGACACCCACGCTTCCCGGAAGCTTCAGATTACCGCCGCCATTGATAAAGACGGCTATCCAACCTCAGTGTTCTTTTCTTTCTCCACTACAACGCAGTTTTCCGATGATAAGATCCAACAGGAATTGGCAGTCAGCTTTGACCTGTCCGATTTCTCATCCACCGTGGTTTCCGCTCCCGCGGATCTGGAGGCCTACGAGGATTGGACCGTTTCCGAGGCTCCGACAGACGAAAGCTCCCCGGAGCTTACGCCGGAGGATATGTACTGATTCGGAGAATCGCACAGAAGCGTTTCAGAAAAGGGTGATATCGAGAAAAATAATGTTTCGCGCATATATAGAAAAGGTTAGGAGGATTTTTACATGAAACACACCAAGCGTATTCTGTCTGTGTTGCTTGCACTCTGTCTGTGCGTCTCAATGTGCAGCGCAGTTGTGCAGGTTTCCGCAGCGGAAATCACCACCGCACTTTCTGTCTCGGCCTTGGCAGACGGATCTTCTGCCATTGCAAGCGAACTCAAAAGCGCCATCACTTCCGGCAGCAAAGACAGCAACGGTGTCTATTATGGGTTTGGACTGCCCAAGACGGTAAGCCTCGGCAGCGCGACCATCGGCACGCCGGAATACACCCTCATGGCAGCGCAGGCGATTTGCGCACTGTCAGAGGGGAAGAGCAGCTCCACTGAGATTGCCTATCAGGATATCTCCTTCCATGCAGAGAATGTCACCGGCGGCAGCGGCACAACACTGACAAAGGGACAGTATTTGGATCTGGCAGCGCGTGTTGCTGATTTCGGTTCCACCATGTCCTACCTGCCGCACAGCTTCAACCGTCCCTCTGACGGCTCGGCAACCTATGACGGACGCATTTCCGCCTATGCGCTGCCCTACATCTTTGCGCAGGTTTTAGCTTCCTACGCATCGGACAGCGCCCTCCCCTCCGGCATCACCTTCCTGCCTACCCACATTGACGCCAACACCACAGAGGCAGACGAGACCACCGAAAGCACGGAACCGTCGTCAGAGTCCACGGAACCGTCGTCGGAGTCCACGGAAGCGACGACGGCTTCCACTGAGGCAGAGAGCGGCATTACGCTCACCGTCATTGCGTCGGAGGGCAAGCAGCTTGTGGACTTCATCAAGAATAACCTGGTAACGCCCAATTATTCCACGCTGGACAGCGGCGATGTCGCCTATCCCGCAGAGATGATGTATCTGCTCTGCCAGGCAATCGGTGATGCCAATTCCGGCAGCCTCAGCAAAACCTACACCATTCCCGAAATGGACGAGGCAGCCAATCCGCAGGGCTCCGTGACCGCCGGCACCATCGCCCAGAGCGAATATGTCACCCTTGCAAAGAATGTGATTACCTTTATGGATAACAATGGCGCGGCACCGAACTACTGCACCTGCTCTCTCGGCACCATCGACTTTGAAGCGGCGCTTTACTTCTACGCTTCGATCATGGGCTACTATTACGAGAACAAGACGCTGCCCGCCTCCGTGAGCGTGAAGGGCTGGGACGATCTGATCGCCAGCCTCGGCGGAAGCACCGGCAGCGGCAGCAGCGGCAATGCGACCTTCGGCGCGGACTACTCCGCTTACTCCAAGTATCTCGTCCCCACCACCAACTGTCAGTCCAACAACGCCACCATCATCTCCGTAGCAAAGACCGGCATGGCGTATACGGGCAGCAGCCGCTGTTACAGCTCTCCCTCGAATACCTATCAGGCCATGGTCAACCTGTTTGAGTATCTGAACGATAAAACCAGCTACAGCTACTACGAGAACACCTCCAAGGGCGCACTCGGCACTTGGAACGCAAAGACCGGCAACTGCTGCGACATGGCGCACCTGATGAACGCCTGCGCTCGTTCCCTCGGGGTTCCCGGACGTTATCGTCATGGCAACTGCACCTTCCAAAGCGGTTTGCGGACCGGTCATGTTTGGTCCGAGGTCTACTGCGGCAGCTCTTACGGCTGGAAAACTGCCGATCTGGTCAGCGATTATAACTACCTCGGTTATAAGACCAGCACGACAAACTATTACAGCAGCGCTGACTTAACTGCCACCCTCCCGTTCTGATTGACTGAGCACATATTATCATTACAAGGAGAACATACAGATGAAGAATAAAGTATTTTCATTGCTTCTGGTCCTTGCAGTGCTCGTTTCCTGTTTCGGAACGGCATTTGTGCCCGAAGCGAAAGCCGCAGCCGTCGATACCGATGAAATCATTGTTGCCGACTGGCTCAACGCGAGCACCGTCGTTACCAGAGGCGCCGATACCTTGATGTCTGAGTATGCAGACGCGGGCATTACGGATGTTTACCTTTTGGTCAAGGGTACTGCCGGCAAGCTCGCATGGCAGTCCTCCGTCTCCGGCGTGACGCTGCTCTATTCCTCCCGGGATGTGCTGAAAGAGACCTGCACTGCCGCTGCCAAGTACGGCATCCGTGTCCACGCATGGATGATGGCATCCCGCGACGATGCGTATATTGCCCGCGATTCCGACGCCCTCGCCTATCACTTCCGTGTAGGCTACGGCTCCGATGTCAACCAGTATATTAATCTGCGTGACTCGGATTATCAGAGCTACATTACCGCGCTTGTCAAGGAGCTTGTGGCAAACTATGATATCGCCGGCATCCATTTGGATACCATCCGTTACGGCGCGCTGTATTATGACTGGGGCGCAAACGCAAGAACCGAACTCATCAACAACTACGGCATTACCACAGCCGAATATAACGCCGCGACCCTTGCCATGTGCGTTAGCGGCGGCTACAGCTACTATGTGGGCGATGACGGCTATTATCGCTACAGCTCCAGCGGCACTGCCGCTTCCGGCGTGAACTTCGCCACCGCCCTTGCCGGCGGCGGCTCTACCAACGCTTACAACGGCGCCAAAAAATTCGCCCAAATGCGCATTGACACCGTTACGAACTTTGTAAAGGTGGTTCGCAATGCTGCCGGTTCGGACAAGGTCGTCTCCTGCGCGATTATGCCCGAGACTGCAAGCGACAGCTATTCCAAGGCGGTTTACGGTCAGGATCCTGCTTCTTTGAAGGATACCGTGGATTATGTTGCCATAATGACCTACGCCAGCCAGTACGGCGCAGCCTCCACCTGGCCCGCCAATATGGCAAAGAGTGCTGCTGCCGACGGCTGCAATGCCGTCGCTGCCATCCAGACCTTTGACTGCGAGAATACGAATGCCGACCCCACCTGTCAGGACATTTACGATGAGTACACCAATGTCCTTGCGACCCGCGCAACCGTCAACGCAAGCTCCGCTTACAGCGGCAAGATCTTAGGCTATGCCTTCTTCCGCGCTGCCAAGACCTGCCTGGCGGGCGCAGAGGTCGTCAACAGCAACACCATCAACTTCAGCGTCCATAATCAGGACGAGGCGGAGACCTCCCTCACCAAGCTGGTCTTCACCATGAAAAACGGTGTGACCATTCAGAGCATCTCCAACAAGAGCGGCTGGGGCAGCAGCACCTTCACCATCAGCAGCGACAAAACCACGCTGACCATCAGCAACAGCAGCAGCGCCCTCGGCGCTTACGGCAGCGGCACCTTCACCATGACCTACAGCGGCACGGTGGACGCATCCAAGGGTGCTTGTATGCTTACGGTTTATAAAAGCTCTAATGTAGAGGATTATGCCTACTGCGGCACGATCATGCCCACGCATACCCACGCCTACACGTCCTCCGTCACCACAGCGGCAACCTGCACCACCGACGGCGTCATGACCTACACCTGCGCCTGCGGCGACAACTATACCGAAGCCATCCCGGCGACCGGCCATAGCTACACCGGCACCGTGACGAAGGAAGCCACCTGCGGGGCAGAGGGTGTTCGTACCTACACCTGCTCCCAGTGCGGCGACACCTATACGGAGGCAATCGCAAAGACCGGCAACCATTCCTACAGCAGCTCTTACGACAGCGCGACCGGCATTACGACCTATACCTGCTCGGTCTGCGGCAACAGCTATACCTCCGGCTGCGGTATCGTCCATACCAATGTGGAAACCTGGTCTACCGGCGAAAAGACCCATCTTGCCTATTGTTATAACTGCCATGTCGGCGAGGAGTATTACTGCCACTTTGTTGAGAGCAGCCGCGTAGACGCCACCTGCACAACGGCAGGCTCTGTCACCTATGTCTGCGGCGGTCATTACGATCTCAGCACCGGTGAGCTGGTGCAGGATGCATTCTCCGGCGCAGGCTGCACCAACACCTACACGGAGACACTGCCGGCAGGTCATAAGTATACCTACGCCGGCAACCAGGACGGCACCCATACCGGCACCTGCTCCGGCTGCGGCGCAACGACCATTTCCGCCTGCGCTTACATTGACGGTGTGTGCTGCGTCTGCGGCGACAGAGAACTGCTCTACTTCGACTTTACGAACGATGAGAATGCACAGGCGAGATATGATTCCGAGGTTTACGGCAACTACAACTTTGACACCGGCTGCTGGAAGTCGAACGTTTCGCGCAACGAGGCGCCTACCTATGACAACGAAGCCGGCACCATGACCACCAAGGTAGTGGGTGAGTCTCCCTATTTGCAGACGAATGACGGCAGCAACTCGCTGGCTACCTATCCGCTCAGCTTCAACCCCTCCGAAGTAGAGCTGATCGAGATTCGTCTGAAGCTCAACGGGCTTACCAAGATCACGGAAGGCTCGACCGGCGTCAACTTGCGGATCTATAAGCAGACGGCTGTGGTAGGCCAAGAGTCCGACGATGCTGTCATGCTCTCAATTCCCTTCGAGGAAGCGAATCTGACAAGCAATGAATTCTTCACGCTGACCGTTCCCGCCCGCGGTCTGCTCGATGATGTTGAGTACATTCCCGCGATCCGCCTTACGATCCACAATGCAATGGCGGACGGCAGCGGCGATTCCGCCATCACCTTCGACTACATCTACATGGGACCGAACTACACCGACAAGTCGACCGTCTATTTCCTGAGCGAAGACGGCACCGTGACCTATGATTACGAGATTGCCACACCGGGATCTACGGTCACTTACCAAGGCGAGACGCTGACGAAGGCTTCTACGGAGTCGTACCACTATAATTTCGTCGGTTGGAAGACGGCGGACGGCACTTTGATGGATCTGACGACCGCAACCTTCACGGAAGATACCAATTTGTATGCGGCATTTGCAGAAGTAGCGCACCGCTATGTCCTCAACAACTCGGTAGAGCCCACCTGCCGGACATCCGGTTACAGCAGCTACACCTGCCGTGACTGCGGCTATGACCACACCATCCTTCTGAGTGCTTTGGATTACCATAATTATGGTGCAAACGGCATCTGCATCTGGTGCGGCGACGGTTCCGGTTCTGCGCTGCTGCATTTCAAAGAGGAATCCGATGAGCTGAATTGGAGCTGGCAGTTCACAAACGGCACCGACACCACCGTGAGCTTCAGAGACCCGGATAAGAACGGTGTCATGTTTGCCGAAACCGATGCGACCACCATCAATCCTTATTTCGAGTTCACCGGCACCGCAGAGAATATCCACACCATTCAATCCGGTGACATTGTGGAAATCCGCTATAAGATCTCCAACACCGCAGCCACCGGCACGACCCCGATTTTCCGGATCCGGACCGGCGGCAGCAGCACCTATGACGGGAGATTTGTCTCCGAATCCCTCGTACCGACCAAGTCTTGGCAAGTCATTCAAATCCCCATTGACAGTGAGGAGATTCTTGGCAAGACGATCGAGGGCTTTGCTTTCACTCCCGCTCAGGGCAACGGCGCGATGAAGTGCGAGATCGACTACATCTACATCGGTCAGCCCGAGGTTGCTCCTGTTATGCTTTCCTACTACAAGGCTGACGGCTCCCCTTCGTGGGAGATTCCCGTTGCCTATGGCACGCTCGGCGCGTGGTACGGTGATACTCCCGAGAAGGAAGACCATATCTTCATCGGCTGGACTGACAGCACGGGAACCATGATCGAGCCGACAGCGGTCGTCTTCACGGAAGACAGCGAATTCTTCCCGGCTTATCGCTGCAGCCCCGAAAATGTTGCGCATTATGATGCCGTAGCCGCTCTCTGCACGGAAGCCGGTAATGCGGAATATTGGTACTGCTCCGTCTGTGACAAGTATTTCATTGACGAGGATTGCTCGATGGAAACCACGCGGGAAGCACTGACCATCGAAGCAGCAGGGCATGATTGGGTTGAAGCAACAGAGGATGAAAACTATGTTGCTCCTACCTGCACCGAGACCGGCTTTGCTCCTATGGTCTGCTCCGTCTGCGGCGCTGCCGGTGAAAGCAAAGAGCTTTCCTCCCTTGGGCATGATATGGTTGCCGGCACGGTTCATCCTGCAACCTGTACGGTTGACGGCTATACGGATTATGCCTGCAGTCGCTGCGGCGCAACCGATATCGGTGACATTGTTCCCGCGGAGGGTCATCAATTCCTCTATACCGACAACGGCGACGGCACCCATACCGTTGGCTGTGAAAATTGCGACTACAGCGCAGTCGAAGACCATACCTTTGTTGACGGCACCTGCGACTGCGGCGCGAAGGAAGTGACCGGTTCTACGGAAGACAGCGAGCTGAAGTTTGTCACCACTGCCTTCACCATGGGCGCGGAGCTGAAGTTTGTCTTCATCATGACCTCTGCAACCGCCACCAAGTATCCGACGACCTATGTCGATGTCGTTGTTAACGGTGCGGATGGTGAAACGACGGTCAGATACAACCTGGAAGACATGGTGCAGTACGGAGCGGTCTACCGAGTAGAATTTGCCGGCATTGCCGCAAAGAACATGGGCGACAGCTTTACTGCCACCATCCACGCGGAGGCTGCGGACGGAACGCAGTATGTCGGCGTTCCTAAGACTGCAAGTATTGCCGAGCAGATCAAGGCAACGCTCCGTAAATCCAATGCAACAGCAGCGGCAAAGACGCTGGCGGTCGATCTGCTGAATTACGGCGCAGCAGCACAGCAGTACTTCGGCTACGACACAGCGCATTTGGTCAATGGGGATCTCACGGCAGAAGAGCTTGCATATGGCACGCAGGAGGTTCCCACGATTGCAAACACCATGAGCAAGACCGGCACCGGTACGATCACCGTTGTTACCCCGTCTGTCACGCTGCGGTCCAAGGTTACGCTGAACATGCTGTTCAATACCGCGAATTACACCGGTGATGTCAGCAAGCTGACCTACAAGGTAACGGATGCAGCAACCGGCGAAGTCGTCTTTACCGGCACACCCGTACAGCAGAGCGGTACAATTTATAAGTGCGTCTATGATGATGTCGGCGCAAAGAGAATGCGTTCCGAGGTTACCATCGGCATCTATGACGAAAATGATGTTCTTGTATCTCAGGTGCAGACCTGGAGTGTGGAAAGCTATATCGCCGACATCCTCGGCAGAAGCTCGACCTCCGATACCATAAGAGCGTTGCTGGAGAACATGATCAAGTACGGCGATGCCGTTGCCAAGTACCTTGGATAATTCCTGTAAAATGCAAATAGCCCTGCGAAAGAAATGAGCATCGGGAGAAATCGCGAGAACAAGCGGTTTCTCCCGATATTCTGTTTGTCCCGCGGCAATGATTGGCGCTATCATACATGTCGCTTTGATGTGTATGTTTGTGAATAACTAACCTCATAAAAAATTTTTAAACACCGTTTCTTGACATAAATGAAAAGTTTTGGTAAATTATTTTTAGTTGTTTTGAAAAAATATAAAGGAGTACAAGTATATGGCAAAACGTTTCATCTCAATTGCGTTGGTTTTTGCGCTGATTCTTTCCGCTTTTCCGATGTGGGCGGCCGCGGAAGCCGAGGAGTATTATTGCAACGGCTCCGACATGTACAATGACGGCACGTTAGAGTATTTTCTGAATATGGATGACGAAGATAAGCTGTACGTCATGAACTTAGCGGACAAAACAATGGAGCTTGTGCTCGAAGAGCATGTGATATCCATGGTATACGCTGACGAAAGCTTATATATGTTAGTATATCGAGATGGAACGAGCGCGTTGGTTTCATTTGACTTGCGCACGAGAAGCGCCGTGGATATGCTGTGCTTTTCTGATGTAATTACTTCCATTGTCTGCAGAGATCATACATTATATTATATTGAAAACGGAAATGTCGTCGCATTTAACCCGGCGACCGGAGCAACGCAGCTTCTGATTGACTCCGGAGATGTCGTGCACCTGTATTTTGTAGATTACAACACTTTGCGGTATTATACCGAAGATGCTGTAACAGGCACGACATACTATTTTGACGGCAGCACCCCGGAAACCCCGGCGGAAACTCGCAGTGCCGCAACCCGTGCGACGGTTACATATACGCCGAGATTGACGGAGCCTGCAACGGATAACCCCTATTATACAACATGGAACGTCTTTGATCAGGCGGGCTATGGCATGGTAGATAATGGTGGTAACTGCACCTGTTATGCTTATGGCCGCTCCTATGAAAACCTTGGATATGAGCCAAGTCTGTGCACAGGCAACGCAGGCGACTGGTACCAGTATAACATCGACTATGGCTACTATGCTTATGGCTCTGCGCCGATCTTAGGCGCGGTTTGCGTCTGGTCGTCCTCCGGCGCAGGTCATGTTGGCGTGGTTGAAGTGATCGACGGTGATGCGGTCACAACTTCGGAATCCGGCTGGCAGTCCTTCTACTTCAGAATAAAGACGCGCAGCATCTCCGATACCAATTTCAGCGGCGGTTCTGCTTACACGTTCCTGGGCTTCATCTACGTTTTGGGCACCTCTGTCTCGCCCGGCGTGCATGAGCATAATTACAGCACATTTGCGTTCTTTGAGGGTGACCACCCCCATTACAGCTGCTACTCCTGCTCCATCTGCGGCGATATTATCCGCGATGAAACCGAGACGAATTATTATGACCAGTGCTTTACCTGCAATACCCCCTCTCAGCCCGCGCTGCTGAATATGTCCGCAGCGTATCCCGTTGGCGGCAGCATCACCTTCCGGTGGAACGCAACGACATATACAACGCATTATAACCTGTGGATCGAAAAAGAAAATGACGATGGCGAATATGTCAAAGACGAGTATATCAGCTATGCCACGAGCGGCCTGAGCCGGACGCCGGCGGAAGGCAGCTACCGTGTGCAGGTGCAGTCCTATAACTTTAATTTCTGGGAAAATGACATTTGTCCCTCTACCTTCAGCGACTGGTACTACTTCACGGTGAGCAGTCAGTATGAATGTCTGGTGAACGGGCATACACCGCAAACGCAGCGGACCGAGCCGACCTGTACGGAGGACGGAATCGTTTTGGAGATCTGCACCCGCTGCAACACTACGCTTTCGGAAACCGTTCTGCCCGCAACCGGGCATACGGTCGTCACCGACGCGGGTGTTGCTGCCACCTGTACGGAAACAGGCCTGAGCGAAGGCTCCCATTGCTCTGTATGTGACGTTGTTCTGGTCCCGCAGACGATAACAGCGCCTGCAGGCCATTCCTTAATGGAATTCCCCGCCGTTGCCGCAACCTGTGAGGAAAACGGCAATCTGGCATGTTGGGTCTGCAGATCCTGCGGCAAGGTCTATGCCGATCCGGAAGCAACGGAAGAGACCACCCTTGCCGATGTCGGCGTGATCGCAACCGGGCACAAGTATACTTCTGTCACGACAGCAGCGACCTGCACCGAGGACGGTCTCGTTGTTTACACCTGCGCTTGCGGAAGCACCTATACCGAGACGCTTGAGGCAACGGGTCACACCCCTGTCACCGACGCGGCTGTTGCGGAAACCTGCACCAGCACCGGTCTGACGGAAGGCTCCCACTGCGGCGTCTGCGGCGAAGTCATTGTTGCGCAGGAAGTGATTGAGGCAACCGGCCACAGCTACACCTACAGCGACAACGGCGACGGCACGCATACCGTTGGCTGCGAAAATTGCGATTACAGCGAGATCGAAAACCATACCTTTGTCGACGACACCTGCGTCTGCGGCGCGGCGGAAGTTGTTGCCCCGATCGAAGACAGCTCCTTGAAGTTTGTCACCACTGCCTTCACCATGGGTGCAGAGTTGAAGTTTGTATTCATCATGACCTCCGCAACCGCCACCAAGTATCCGACGACCTATGTCGATGTCGTTGTTAACGGTGCGGATGGTGAAACGACGGTCAGATACAACCTTGAAGACATGGTGCAGTACGGAGCAATCTACAGAGTGGAATTTGCCGGTCTTGCCGCAAAGAACATGGGCGACAGCTTCACTGCCACCATCCACGCGGAGGCCGCGGACGGAACGCAGTATGTCGGCGTTTCCATGACCGCGAGTATTGCCGACCGGATCAAAACAACGCTCCGTAAATCCACTGCAACAGAAACAGCAAAGACGCTGGCAGTTGATATGCTGAATTACGGCGCAGCAGCGCAGCAGTACTTCGGCTACGACACAGAGCATTTGGTCAATGGGGATCTCACGGCAGAAGAGCTTGCATATGGCACGCAGGAGGTTCCCACGATTGCAAACACCATGAGCAAGACCGGCACCGGTACGATCACCGTTGTTACCCCGTCTGTCACGCTGCGGTCCAAGGTTACGCTGAACATGCTGTTCAATACCGCGAATTACACCGGTGATGTCAGCAAGCTGACCTACAAGGTAACGGATGCAGCAACCGGCGAAGTCGTCTTTACCGGCACACCCGTACAGCAGAGCGGTACAATTTATAAGTGCGTCTATGATGATGTCGGCGCAAAGAGAATGCGTTCCAATATTACCATCGGCATCTATGACGAAAACGATCAGCTTGTCTCGCAGGTGCAGACTTGGAGCGTTGAAAGCTATATTGCCGACATTCTCGGCAGAAGCACAGCCTCCGATACCACAAGAGGTCTGCTGGAAAACATGATCAAGTACGGTGACGCCGCTGCCGCATACCTCGGCTGACCCCGCCGCAACGCAAACAGAAATTGCCCCCCCTTTTTCATCATCCAAACACACGGCACGCCGCCCCCCGGCGTGCCGTCCGCATATGCGGCAGACAGGGAAACCAAGCAGATTTGTACACGATTCGTAGTTCCTGCACCGGCGCGCCGGGGTCGTCGCGCCCTACGGTGAGAGTGTGTTTCACATTCGTAGGGCACGACGACTCGGCGAGCCGTCCGCGTAAGCGGCAGAGAGTATGCATGAACGAGCTTGTACGCAGTTGGTAGTTCCTACACGCGGCGGTGACATGTCGCCAACCCTACGAAGGGGCGTGGCAATGATGGGGAGTTTGTGCGTGGTTGGGGGTTCCTGCACGCGGGACGTCGAGGACGCCGTCCCCTACGGCGAGGGTGCGATTTACGGCTGTAGGGCGGGGACATGTC
>JBJDYD010000145.1:0-6748 GCA_051867015.1 Faecousia sp.
GGATGTCGCAGGCGATTTTGTCAACGACAATACACTCACCGTCTATATCAAGCGTTTGCGCGAAAAATTAGAGGACGACCCGCAGGAGCCGCAGCTCATCCGCACAGTGCGGGGTGTCGGCTACCGCTTGGAGGGCTGAATATGCTGCGAAACCCCGAAATTCGGCGAATGCTCACCATCTCGGTGCCGCTGTGCGCCGTGTTTACCGCAGTCTGCTTTTGGCTCGATGTGCGCGCAGGGCTTCTGACCGCCGCTTTGAGCATTCTACTTCTCACGCTGTATCTATTGAGTGCGCGCCAACGCTACCGCACGATGGCGCATTTGGCGGAGGATATTGACGCAGTGCTGCACGGCAGGCAGGACATCAGCTTTGCGCAGTACACTGAGGGTGAAATCAGCCTTTTGCGCAGCGAGCTGCGAAAGATGACCGTCCGCCTTACCGAGCAGGCAGATCAGCTTCGGCAGGAGAAGGTGCAGCTTGCCGAGTCCATGGCGGATATTTCACATCAAATGCGCACCCCCTTAACGGCAGTCAATCTCCTGCTTGCGGGACTCGGCGACCCGGATGCAACGGAGGAAACGCGGCAAAGCAGTCTCCGCGCCCTGCGCCGTCAGGTTCAGCGCATGGACTGGCTCGTCAACGCGCTTTTGAAGCTTGCCAAGCTCGATGCGGGCACGGTGCAGTTCCGACGTGAGCGCGTCGCCCTTTCCGAGCTGATCGCCCGCGCCGCTGAGCCGCTTTCCATCCTCATGGAGGTCAAGGGACAGCAGCTTTCCGTGCAGGCGTCAGGCAGCGCGGATTGCGACCTCGCTTGGACGGCGGAAGCACTCGGCAACATCTTAAAGAACTGCACTGAACACATGCACGAAGGAACGATCACCGTAACCGCAGAGGAAAATGCCGTCGCCGCCTGCATCCGCATCCGTGACGAGGGCGGCGGCATTGACCCGGAAGACCTCCCGCACCTGTTCGAGCGCTACTATAAAGGACGCAACGCCTCACAGGAGAGCGTCGGCATCGGGCTTGCGCTTTCCCGCTCCATCGCCGCCGCGCAAAACGGAACGCTGACTGCCGCCAATGTCAACGGCGGTGCAGAGTTCACCCTGAAGCTGTATAAAGGTACGGTATGACTGCATCGAAAAAAAGCACGGGAGAAGCGCTTGCAATTCCGCTTTTCCGGTGCTATGCTATGGTTGAAGAGGTGCTGCCGACGAACGGTCACCTCCCGTCTTGAACAGATTACTCCGTCAAACTTGGGGAAGCGTGGGACGGAGTAATCTTTTTTTGATTACTTTCTCTTGTGGTTGGATAACGCAACTACGAGAGTAATGACGGCACAAAGCACTAAAACGAGGCTGAAAAGCTCCGCATAAGTAACATACATGCGCATCAACTCCCATCTTACGAAGGGAGGAAACCGTCCGCCGTTGGTGGCAGCACCCCGCCGCAAAGCGGCAAAAGCAAGGATAAACATTTTATTTCCATCTCAAATGCCCCTTGCGGGCATTTTTGATTATGACAAAATTGTCACATCTGAGTCACCGAGGTGTCACAGAAGGGCAGTAGACTTAGAGCAGAACGATTGAAAAGGAGCAAAAGACCATGGAATTATTACGCATCGAACACCTGAGCAAAACCTACGGCACGGGAGAAAACACCGTCCGCGCCTTGGACGATGTCTCTTTCAGCGTTGCGCGAGGTGAGTTCTTGGCAATCATCGGTCCCTCCGGCTCGGGAAAATCGACCCTTCTGCACATTCTCGGCGGCGTTGACCGCCCGACGGGCGGCAAGGTCTATATGAACGGCGAGGACGTCTATTCCCGTTCGGATACCGCGCTTGCCATCTTCCGCCGCCGCGAGGTCGGGCTGATCTATCAGTTTTACAACCTCATTCCCGTGCTGAATGTGGTGGAGAACATCACGCTGCCCGTCTTGATGGACGGCAGAAAGGTCAACGAGGCGCGCCTGCACGAGCTGCTGCACACGCTGCGCCTCGAGGGGCGTGAAAAGCACCTGCCCAACCAGCTCTCCGGCGGGCAGCAACAGCGCGTGTCCATCGGCAGAGCGCTGATGAACGCGCCCTCCGTCGTGCTGGCCGACGAGCCGACGGGCAATTTGGACAGCAAAAACTCGCAGGAAATCGTCGAATTATTAAAATACTCCAATCGCGAATACGGCCAGACCCTCATCGTCATCACCCACGACGAGTCCATCGCCTTGCAGGCAGACCGCGTCATTGCCATTGAGGACGGTCACATCGTCAGAGATGAGGTGATCCGCAAATGAGCATCTTCCGCCGCGTCGCGGTGCAGTCCATGCGCAAAAACCGCACCCGCACGCTCGTAACCATCATCGGCGTGATCCTGTCAGCAGCGATGTTCACGGCGGTCACAACCTTTGCGGACACCCTGATGCACCATTTGCAGCGCACCGCCGCCTACCAGTCGGGCACCTATTATTTCTCCCTCTTGGATGTGGACGCCGCGACCGCCGAGGCAGCGGCACAGGACGCAGAGACCGAAGCGCTTACGGCGGCGCAGGTGCTCGGCTATGCCAAAGTCGCCTCGGCAAACGAGAACAAGCCCTTTCTCTATGTCCAGGGGATGGGCGAGGGCTATACCGACCTGCTGCCCGTACACCTGCTCGCAGGCAGACTGCCGGAAAACAGCACGGAGCTGGTCGTTCCGGAGCATTTGGACTATGACGGTGAGGTAACGCTCGCACTCGGCGAGACCGTCACGCTCGAATTCGGTATCCGCAGCTATCAAGACACACTGCTCTGGCAGAACAATATGTATTTCCCCAGCGATCCGGAGGACTTTACACCTACAATGACGCGCTCCTATACCGTCGTCGGTATCAGCGAACGCGCGGACTACGAGGACTACAGCGCCCCCGGCTATCTCGCCCTGACGCGTGCCGATCCCACGATTGAAACAGGCTTCTATGACCTCTATGTGCGCACGACGAGCTATGACACGGAGGCGCTGAATGCCTTTATGAATCGCTACACCTTCAGCGCGGGAAGCGTAAACTGGGACTACCTGATGGCGCTCGGCAACTATAAATATGACAATTACACCGGCTTCGTCACGGTCTTTGTCGGCGTGCTTGTCTTTTTGATCCTTCTTGGCTCGGTCAGCATGATCTATTCCGCTTTCTCCATCTCCGTCAGCGAGCGCACGAAGCAGTTCGGTCTGCTCTCCTCCATCGGCGCGACGAGAAAGCAGCTCCGCGCCACTGTCCTGCACGAGGCGGCAATCGTCTGCCTCATTGGCGTTCCCCTCGGGCTTCTGGCAGGCTGTGGCGGTATGTGGGTTACGATCTCGCTTTTGGGCAACAAGCTGACTGACATGTTCGGCGGTGCAAGCAACGGCGGTCTTACAATGCAATACCATGTCTCCGCCCTCTCCCTAATTGCCGCCGCAGTCATTGCCGTTTTGACCGTTTTCCTCTCCGCCATCATTCCTGCACGCCGCGCGATGAAGGTAAGCGCCATCGAAGCCATCCGCCAAAGCCGCGATGTCTCCGTCAGGGGGCGCGACGTGCGCAGCGGCAAGCTGACCTACAAGCTGTTCGGTCTGCCCGGGATGCTTTCCAAAAAATACTTCCGCCGCAGCCGCAAAAAATACCGCGCGACCATCTTCTCCCTTGCCATGAGCGTCCTGCTCTTCGTCTCGGCAGGCACCTACGGAATGTATCTGACCGACTCCGTTGAGGGTGTCGCCGGAACCACGCCTTACGACCTCAGCTACAGTTCAACCTCGGTGTCTATGGCGGAATATGAAGCGCTCCTGCCCGACCTGCGGCAGGCGGACGGGATCAAAACCGCCGTCGTCGCCGCCCTGCGCGTAGAGAATGCTCCTTTTGACACCGACCGGCTCGCAAGGAGCTATCTCGAGTTCCGCAACGGCGCGCCCAAATTGTCTCAGACGGAGATTTCGCTGTTTTATCTCGACGAAGACAGCTTCGATTCCATTCTCTCCCACTGCGGCTTGACCCGCGCGGACTACGATGCCAACCCCGGTGCAATCGTATGTAACCGGGTCATCTCCTACCTCTACTTCCCCGACGGTGCCGAACGCGTCACCTATCAGGGCGCGCTCTTGGACGAAACCCAAACCGTCGTCGATCTGATCGACAGCACCGCACCCGAAAAGGAGCAATACGAATATACTGAATACACCGAAAACGGCTGGGTCAGCCATTACACAAATACCGAAACGGGCGAGAGACTCACCCGTCCCGCGCAGATGCAGACGCTTTCCGTCCTTGCTTACACAGACAAAGATCTTTTCGGCATAAACCGCGAATCGATCTACCTCTATCTGCCCTACAGTGCCTTGGAGGAGGAGATGACCCCCGAGCTTTACTGCACCGTCTCCGACAATGACGCGGCGCAGGCGTCGCTTGCGGAGGTCTTTGCGGCGCACGGTGTCTCTTATCGCCGCAACCGCCTGTATAACGCCCTTGACGAGCAGCGCACCGCGAACAATATGCTCACCGTCGTGCGTGTCTTCTCCTACGGCTTCATCACACTGATCTCGCTCATCTGCGTGGCGAATGTCTTTAACACCATTTCAACCAACATCGCCCTGCGGCGCAGAGATTTTGCCATGCTCCGCTCCGTGGGTATGACGCGCGGCGGCTTAAACCGCATGGTCTGCTTTGAATGCGGGCTGTACGGCTTCCGCGCCCTGCTGATCGGTCTGCCGCTTTCGGCAGCGCTCACCTATCTGCTCTACCGCGCCGCCGCAGGGATGTATTATAACAATGATTTTCATCTGTCGTGGCCGTCCGTCCTCATCGCCTCGCTCAGTGTTTTCCTCGTCGTGTTCGTCTCGATGATGTACGCCATGCGCAAGGTCAAAAAGGATAACCCCATCGACGCGCTCAAGGAGGAGAATACCTGAGATGAAAAAGCGATCGCTGCTTGCGGCGCTTCTGCTCTGCCTCACGCTGCTCGGCGGCTGCTTCTTCGGAGAGACAGAGATGCCGCCCGCAGCGGAGTATTCCGATTGGAATCTGATCTTAGTCGATGCTGAGCATTCCGTCCCCTCGGATTGGGAGGTAACTTTGGTCGATCTGCGCGGCGGCGAACAAGTCGATCAGCGCATCATCGACCCCCTGCAGCAAATGTTCGACGCCTGCCGCGCGGACGGTCTGCTCCCCATTGTCTACTCCGGCTACCGCTCACAGGAGACGCAGCAGAGCATTTACGACCGCAATCTGGCGGGAAATTTAGCCGACGGCTATTCCTCGGAGGAAGCGGAGGCACTCACCCTGCAATGGGTCGCTCTCCCCGGCACGAGTGAGCACCAGCTCGGTCTTGCCGTAGATATTGACTCGGAGGACACCGACCAATGCAGCGATGAGGCAGTCTGGACATGGCTCTTAGAACACTGCGCGGAATACGGCTTCATTCTCCGCTACCCCGCGGACAAAACCGAAATCACCGGCATCAACTACGAGCCGTGGCACTTCCGCTATGTCGGCAAAGAAGCCGCCCAAACCATCATGTCCGAGGGCATCACTTTAGAGGAATACCTATCCGGCGAATGATGGTTGACTACCCAATAGGACTGTAGTACGTTGCTATATGTAAAGCTTTTCTTTTGGATGCGAGCGTTGAATTCGGCGCGCCGGTGCAGGAACTGCCAAAACACTTACAAACTCGCTCGTTTGTACCTTCTGCCGCTTCGCAGACGGCACGCCGAGTCGTCGTACCCTACAACGGTGGAACACAACCCTGCTGTAGAGGCGGCACCCGCAAGAGGTATGCCGTATCCGTGAGCCTCCATCGTCGAAAACCACTACGCTAACTACCCTGTCCGCCAGCGCAGGTACTTTCATCCATCAAAGACAAAAATTCCGGTACTGATTTTTGGTCGAACACCAAACCAAAAATCAGTACCGGAATGCTATATTCATTCTATTCATTGTCCCACACCATGCGAAATTCCTCTTCACCGGTATCCGCGTCAACGCTTCGACCTTGTATCACGAAGCCCTCTCGTCGATAGAAAGCAACCGCACGCTCATTCTTTTGATAAACCCGCAAGGACAGACTTAGCTTGATCGACTTCACATAATCTAATAACTGCTTGCCAATCCCTGCGGATCGAGCATTTTTCTGTACAAATATCCCCGCAATATTATTGTCAATCAATCCAATGAATCCCTCTATCGAACGGGTACACGCATTTTCATATACATACACATCCGCTTGTGAGATCATCTCCCGTACGGAATCAAAGTGTTCGATCCAGTACTCTTTTAAAATAAAGGAATGCACCTGCAAATTCGCTTCAAGCCAAATTTGCATCACATCATTCAAATCTTCACATTTGAGCGTCCTTATCATATTATCTTCTACTCAAATCATTCCCTTCAAATCCCTCCAAAAACTCACCGTGAGTATTTCGAGCTTTCGGATATTATCATAGCTATGGCATAATGATCGGTTTGCGCTTATTATGCGCTTACCTTACGAAGGATTCAGACCAAAGATGGCATAACAAAAACCCGCTCTTTCGAGCGGGCTAAATGTTGGCGTTACCTATCTTCCCGTGCAGTCGCCCGCAAAGTATTGTCGGCGCAAGTGAGCTTAACTTCTGTGTTCGGGATGGGAACAGGTGGACCCTCACCGCAATCAACACCAACTGTATGTTATCAAGTTTCCTTGAGAACAGCGTTTATTATACCACGTTTTCTTCATTTGTCAAGCACTATTTTGCTTGGTGACCC
>JBJDYD010000146.1:0-6739 GCA_051867015.1 Faecousia sp.
AGGGAGAACACAAGGAAGCCACCTGCACCGAAGCCGGCAGCATTACCATGGTTTGCGGCCGCTGCGGCATCACGCTCTCCGTAGAGGAGATCGCGGCGCTTGGTCACACCGCGGCGCAGGGAGCGTGCAAGGAAGCCACCTGCACCGAAGCCGGCAGCATTACCATGGTCTGCGGTCGCTGTGGCAGCGTGCTCTCCGTGGAGGAGATCCCCGCGCTGGGGCACACCGCAGAGCTGCGTGGTGCGAAGGAGGCTGCCTGCACCGAGGACGGCTACACCGGTGACACCTATTGCAGTATTTGCGGCACGCTGCTTGCAAAGGGTGAGGTCATCCCCGCGCGCTGCGCCACCGCTTCCTTCACCGACTTGGATACCGACAGCTGGTACCACGTGTACACCGACTATGTGATCGACAATGGTTTGATGAAGGGTACCGACACGCAGCGCTTCTCCCCGGAGGAGGGCATGACCCGCGGTATGCTGGTCACTACCCTGTACCGTATGGCCGGCTCGCCCACCGTGAAGGCAGAGAGCGGCTTTGCGGATGTGCCTGCCGATGCTTACTTTGCCGATGCCGTCGCATGGGCTAAGGAGAACGGCATTGCAAAGGGTATGAGCGCCACGACCTTTGCGCCCGATCAGCTTGTCACACGGGAAGAGGCGGCGACCTTCCTATATCGCTATGCGACCCTATGGTTGAAACAGACCGAACAAAAGGAAGCAGATCTGTCCAAATTCAGCGACGGCGCTGAGGTGCAGGACTTTGCGAAGGAAGCAATGTCTTGGGCGGTAAGCGAGGGGCTGTTCGGCGGATTCCCGGACGGCAGCCTGAAGCCGGCTGACGGACTCACCCGCGCGCAGATGGCAAAGCTCCTGTCACTGATGGATCAAAATTCCTGATACGATTCCTTTTTGAAAAAACCCGCTCCCGACTATTTGGGAGCGGGTTTTTATCTGACCGGTATTCTGTTATAGATAAAACCTTTTAAAATGATTTTATGCGGATTCTTGATCAAATTCTTTCATCAAGAAACCCGCGCGCTACGCAGACTCACATCATGTAAACGCACGCTGCGCCGTCTTGTGCTGAAGTTGAAGATTTCAGATAGGAGCTGTTTCTCTGCACAGAAGAATCCCACACAAAAGACGAGAAGCGTGTCGCCTTTTGTGTGGGTTGTTTTTATGGCGGAATCAGTTTGTCGTATTGATGTTTATCAAGGGGTGCAGCAGTCAAAATCGTGGTCGATATAGTGGGCGATGAAGCGGGCGCGGAATTTCCGGCGGTTGCAGATGGCATCATCCTTGCCGGAGACGTCCAGCGACTCGGGAAGGACGAACTTGATGCAGCGCACGGTCACATCCCGACAGGTCGGGTGCTCATGGGCGGGGACAACGACGGTCTTGAAGCCGCGCTTGAATTCATGCCCCTTATCGTCCACTTCGTTCAGGAGGACGGCAAGTGCGACTCGCTTGCGCGGACAGATGTTTTTGAGCGTGACATCGAGCTGCAGGATCCTGCCGAGAGATTCCAAATGCTGATTGCCCGCGTCAAATTCTACGGCGTCCTCGCAGCCTTCAATGGTGACCTCCACCGGTGTGGGGCAGGACTCCGGGAATTCATCACTGCCGCAGTCCACTTCGATCTTCGGGTCGTCGAATTCCACCGTGTTGCCCTCATGGTCGGTGTAGTCAATGTCTTCGTTGACCGTCAGCAAGCCGCTGCACTTTCCCTCGTGGCGGACGATGAATTTCAGCGTCGCGCCCTCGTTTTTGCTGACGCCGAGTTTGTCGATTTTCCATTGCAGTGTTCTCTCGTCAAGCAATTCCGCGCTGCCCTTGTCGGGCTTTGCGAAGGAGAGAATGCGGAAGCAGTCCGTCACGCGCTCTGTGATGACAATGTCGGTTGCGCCGGGCTTGCTGATATTTTGCGCCAGATCCTCAAACAGTTGTTCCAGCTCTTCATCGTCGGGCGTGATGGAGACATAGGCGGAGTCGGGATCGGACGCCCAATCGCGCAGCGCCTGCTCGTCAATGCCGCCGCTGCCGTTCAGCCCGATGACATAGATAACGACTCCCTGCGCCTTTGCCGCATCGGCAAACGGGGTGGGCGGCACGCCGGCGGTGGTCCTGCCGTCGGTGAACATGACCATGACCTTTGCATTTGTAGAAGCAAAGTCAAAAAGTGCCGTCGCTTTGGCGAAAGCATCGGCATGATTGGTCGAGCCGCCGGCGTTCAGCCCGTCGACTGCGTCCTTCAGGGCGGAGACGGAGGTGATGAGCTGCGTGTCCTGCGTGGCGGTGGTGGCGAAGCTGACGATGCCGATGCGGCTGCCGTTTCCGATCTGCCCGTCCTGCGCGCCGTCGGTCGCCTCGTCCATGATGTCGATGAATTTTCTTGCGCCCTTTTTCAGATTGTCCAGCGGCTTGCCTGCCATGCTGCCCGAGCGGTCGAGAATCAGCACGATATCCGTCGGATTGGAAACAATGTCAGGCGCTGCCGTCAGCCCCAAGGTCACCTCAAAGGTGCCGCCGCAGGGGATCGTTCCGGTGTTCAGTTCTTTGGTGGAGCTTGTGATGCCCATAGGCTCTCTTCCTTCCTGAGCCGACAATGCGGCTCATTCCAGAATATGCCGCGTTTCGACAAAAGGGCACAAACGAAAATGCTGCAATACGCAAGCAAGACGGCATAGTTGTCCGCAGCGCGTCATAAGCTTGACCGAGGTGATGAAGATGCGGAAATTTTTGCGGCGGAATTTGCCGCTGCTGCTGGTGCTGTGCATCCTGACAGGACTGATCGTAGTGGCGTGCGCCCGCAATCGCGCGGCGCTGCCGACGGGTTCATGGGGCTTGAGCTTCCCGCAGGAGGGGCAGCCGCCGACCGGGAACACCAGCAATGAACGGTTGCAGGAATACGGGGCGGCGTATTTGGGGGATACGACGCAAAAGGTGATCTATTTGACCTTTGACGCGGGCTATGAGAACGGCTGCACGGAAAAGATTCTTGACACCCTCAAAAAGCATAATGTGCCCGCGGCCTTTTTCCTTGTGGGCAACTATATTGAGCAAAATCCCGACCTTGTCAAGCGGATGGCCGCGGAGGGGCATATCGTCGGGAATCACACCTACCATCATTACGATATGTCGAAGATCGGGGATCGGGCGACCTTTGAAAAGGAGCTGACGGACCTTGAGACGCTGTTCACGCAGACGACAGGGGAGACGATGAAGAAGTTCTACCGTCCGCCGCAGGGGATCTATTCGGAGGATAATCTGAAAATAGCGCAGGAGATGGGCTATCATACGATCTTTTGGAGCCTCGCCTATGTCGATTGGCTCAATGACGACCAGCCGACCTCGGAGCAGGCGTTTTCCAAGCTCATCCCGCGCATTCATAACGGCGCAATCGTGCTGCTGCATAGTACCTCGCAGACCAACGCCGCCATCTTGGACGACCTGTTGACGCGTTGGGAGGAAATGGGCTATACCTTTGCCTCCCTTGAGACGCTGTTTTCCGAGTAGAATTCGTCGTGCGTCGCCAACGGCTGTAGAGCGGTGACATGTCCTCGGCGACCGCGCAAGCGGCAGACGGCAGGTATGAACGGGTTTGTGCGCAATCGGTAGTTCCTGCACGCGCCGGGGACATTTCCCGCCCTACAGGGTTATGCTGTATCGCTTCTGCGTGATTTTGCGCTTGACAGGGGTATTTTCCTGTGGTATCATCAAAATGAGCGATAATGAGCGAAAATGAACGGAGGCTGCGGATGATGAAGAGTTGGGAACGTGAAAGAAAAATTCAGGACCTGCTGCAAGAGCGCGGCACGGTGTCTTTGACGGAGGTTTGTGCGACCACGGGGGCATCGGTTGCCACGGTGCGGCGCGATTTTGAGGAATTGCAGAAGAAGGGGGTTGCAGAGCGCACGCATGGCGGTCTGCGCCTGCCGCAGAAGCAGCCGGAGCGCCGCCGCTATGTGAACGGTACTGAGATTTTGGACGAAATCGACAAGGAAAAGCAACTGATTGCCCAAGAGGCTGCCGCGCAGGTAAACGCGGGGGAGTCCATCTTTATCGGCGCGGGCAAGACCTGCAATATGCTGGCGGCGCTGCTGGGCGATGTGGAGCGGCTGACGGTGGTCACGACCTCGGTCACCGCCGTGCTGGAGCTGGCGGCGTGCCCAAATGTGTCGCTCACGCTGCTCGGGGGCGACATTCATACCGGAAAGAATTATATTGAGACGCTGGATCCCGACATCAGCCATGTGCTGCGCGGCTATTACTTTGATAAGGTATTTCTCACCGCCGAGGGCTTTGACTTGGAGCGCGGCTACACCGTGCAGGACAAAAACCGCACGGGGCTTTATACCCAGCTCTCCCGCATGACCCGCAGGCTCTATATGCTGCTCGACAGCGCGAAGTTTGACCGACGCGCCTTTGCCACCATGTTCCCGCCGGAAAAGCTGTGCCGCGTGATCAGCACAAGGAATATGCCGCAGAAATTCTCCGATTTCTATGCAAAACAGGGGATTCCCTGCGTGCTTCTGCCAACAGAATGAGCGATTTTGAGCGATTTTCCGCCTAATGCCGCGCGATGAGATGTCGTAAGGCATTTGGCGGATTTTCTTTTTTGCACATTATCAACAATTGAAAGCCCTTTCGTTTAGCGAATCTGACGAAATGTGTGAAAAATATCCTTCGGATATTGACATTGAACGCATTTTGTGGGATGATGAGAACGAACAAAAAGCCTTGCATAGAATGAGCGATTTTGAGCGATTTGAAACGGAGCGTATGCAAATGGAAAACGAAGGAATTGTTGAACTATACCAGCCGCGGCACACGCTGATCGGCAGAGACGGCATTACCATGATCCCGCATTTTTTGCAGCGTCTCGGGGCAAAAAAGGTTCTTGTTGTCACGGACAAGGGCTTAATTAAGATCGGAACAGCGGGTAAGGTGACGGCGGTGCTGGATGACGCGGGGATCGAATACCTCGTATTTGACGGCGTCGAGCCGAATCCCACGACGAAGATCGTCTACGCGGCGCTGGACTTTTATCAAAAGAGCGGCTGCGGCGCACTGATTGCCATCGGCGGCGGTTCGCCCATTGATGTGGCGAAGGCGGTCAGTATTCTCTCCGCCAACGGCGGCAAGATCGAAGACTATAACGGTGTGAACAAGTCCAAAAAGCACGGTGCGCCCGTGATTGCCGTCAATACGACGGCGGGCACCGGCTCGGAATGCACCCGCGCTTATGTCGTCACGGATGAGGACGCAAAGTCCAAAATGCTGATGGTGGACACGAACTGCCTTGCCCACCTTGCACTGAACGACCCGATGCTGATGGTGGGTATGCCGCCCTCCCTGACTGCCGCGACAGGCATTGACGCGCTGACACACGCGATTGAATCCTATATTTGCAATATCCATACGCCGTACACCGACGCCCTCGCGCTGGAGGCGATCCGCTTGGTCTCCAAGGCGCTGCGCAAAGCGGTGCACGACGGCTCGGACATGGACGCCCGCACGGATATGTGCTGGGCGGAGTATATGGCGGGTCTGTCCTTCTCGAATGCGGGTCTCGGACTCACGCACGCCATCGCCCATCAGCTCGGCGGCTTCTACAACATTCCCCACGGGCTTGCCAACGCCATCATGCTTCCGCGCGTACTGGAATACAACCGCCCGTACTGCATGGGGCGTCTTGCCAGCGTCGCGCAGGCCATGGGCGAGAAGGTCGATAATCTCTCGGTTGACGCCGCTTCCAAGCAGGCGATTGAAGCGGTGCGCAAGCTGTGCAGCGACGTAAAGATCCCGCCGCTGTGCGAGACAAAGTTCCGCATGGAGGACATTGACACATTGGCAAAGCACGCCCTGCAGGATACGGCGGCAAAGACCAATATCGTCCGCGCGACCGTGGAGGACGTCAAGACCATCATTGCCAAGACCTACTATGAAGGTATCGTGATGAAGAAGGTGAACGCAAATGGATAAGTGTGCGGTGCAAAGAGCGGTTTCGCTCGCAACCTCGGAGGCGCTGTTCCGCAAGACGGGAAGGATCTTTGTCCCTGTCGCCTCGTCCGCGCGGCATATCCATCTGTGCCGCGCAGATGTGGAAAAGCTATTCGGCGCGGGCTATCAGTTAAAGCATTTCCGCAACCTCTCTCAGCCGGGGCAGTTTGCCTGCCAAGAGCAGCTCACGGTCGTCGGGCCGAAGGGAGAATTGAAAAAGGTGCGCGTTTTGGGCCCGGAGCGCAAGGCGACGCAGGTCGAGATTGCGCTGACGGATTCCTTTGCGCTCGGTATCCGCCCGCCGGTTCGTATGTCGGGCAAGACCGCAGGAACGCCGGGCTGCACCCTTGTCGGGCCGAACGGGTCGGTCACAATCCCGGAGGGCGTGATCGTTGCGGCGCGGCATCTGCACCTTTCCTCCGCGCAGGCGGCGTTGTTCGGGCTGCATGACGGAGATATCGTGCGTCTGCGCAGCGACGGTGCGCGCGCGGTCGTGTTTGAAAATGTCGTTGTCCGCGCGGGCGACGGGCATGATATGGAGGTCCACATCGACACCGACGAGGCGAACGCCATCGCCATGAGCGGCAGCACGATGATGGAGGTTTTGAAGTGAGATTTCTGCCTCTTGATTGGCAGCGACGGCTATCAGCCGCCGGAAAATTACAAGGGTATCTGTCGGCGGGCGGATAATATCCGCCCCTACTAGCCTGTAACGCTTAAAACTGTAGGTAGCC
>JBJDYD010000147.1:0-33479 GCA_051867015.1 Faecousia sp.
TGGTAAATACTACTGCCGCATTCGCCTTACCCCGGCGGAGGGCTACTATTTCCCGACGGAAAAGACCACGATCAACTATCGTCCCGCTTACCTCTATACCGGCAAGGTCAGCGTTAATGGTGAACCGTACAATGCCAACGTTTACTGCAATGCGGATGGAACCTCCATGGTCATTGATTGGTGGGAGGAGGCTGCGCAGCCTGCGTTACGCCAAAGTGAAATCACTGTTGCCTATGAAAACGAGAATGTCAGTGTCACAAAGGACGCCAATCTTGTTCTGACGGCATTTCACGACACACACCCGGAGGCAAAAAATCTGAAGTTCCAATGGTATGAAGCCTACGCACCGGAGCAGTGGGGAACTGCGGTGGAAGGCGCGGCGGACTGCGCCTTTGTTGTACCAACCGATGCAGTGGGGGTAAAATACTACCGCTGCCATATCACGGCTGAGCTGGACGGGAAGACAATTTCGACCCCCATGGACAAGTTTTTGTGCGTGAAGGTTACGGTTGAAGCGCCTCCGGCTCCGATAAAGACGATGTCCTTTTCTGATGTGAAGAATTCCGATTGGTTCTATGAGGATGTGCAATATGTCTATGACCGCGGACTCATGGACGGCGTCGGCAACAACAAGTTTGACCCGAACGGGAAATGCACCCGCGCCATGATCGTTACGATTCTCTACCGCATGGAGGGAAAGCCTTCACACAGCGGCAAGAATCCCTTCACCGATGTGAAAGCGGAGCAGTGGTATACCGACGCTGTCATCTGGGCAGCGGAGAACAACATTGTAAACGGTGTCGGTAACGGCAAATTTGATCCAAATGCAAACATCACCCGTGAGCAGCTTGCGACGATCCTCTGCCGTTATGCGGCATATCACGGAGATTATAACGAGGAAGACGGGGTTATGCTTGTCACTTTCGCCGATCAGGATAAAATATCCGATTGGGCGGGAGACGCAATGAGCTGGGCAGTCGGCGTCGGCTTGATCGGCGGCAGCGGCGAAAAGGACGGTCTGTACCTGCTCCCCGGCGGCAATGCGCTCCGCTGTCAGGTTGCAGCCATCTTCCACCGCTTCTGTGTTAGTTTTAAGGAATCCTGAGCAAAGAACTTGATAACTCAAATTAATATAAGAATGACAAGGAGGAACAAAATGAAAACCAAGAAAATGATCTCCGCGCTGCTGACGGTTTGCCTGCTGCTGTCCCTGCTGCCGGCGCTCGGGCTGTCCGCCGCCGCCGTTGAGGTCGAAACGCTGTATGAATGCGGCTTTGAAACAGCAGAAGAAACGAAGCTTTGGTCGTTCTCCGACGAAGATCTCGACGGACGTACATGGGAAAGAAAGGTTTCCGGTGATACACCCGATAGCACTTATCCCCATACCGAAGGAAACTGCGCTCTGCTCAGCTACTCTTATGAAAAAGATTCAAAGCAGGCGCTGAAGCCCGACAACTGGGCATGGTCGCCGGTGATCGAGATCCCCGCGCTGGGAAACACATGGCTGTCCTATGATGTCTTTGCGCAGGGTACGGTGGCATTTGCGGAGCACTACAGCGTATATGTCCGCGTCGAGGGCGAGGGTATCATAAAGCTGTTTGACGAGACCTTAGAGAAGGGCGAGGATTACGGCAGCGGTGCCTGCCGCAATATCAGTCTGATCGACTATGCGGGCAAAACCGTTCAAATTATCTTCCGGCACCATGATACCACCAATCAGCTTGCCATCGGCATCGACGCGGTCAAGGTGCAGCGCATCGTTCCCAACAAAATTGACGCAGTGGCGGTCAATGTGGACGAGCCAATGGTCGGCGCGCCCATCACCAATGCTGCGGATATCCCTGAAGACTACGAGGGCTATACGGTATCAAGTGTCCGGTGGGAGCCGAATGATACCGAGTTTAAGGCGGACTGCTCCTACAGCGTTCTGGTCACCCTCGAGGCCAAAGACGATTACGTTTTTCTCGAAGGTGTCACTCCCTACATCAATGAGCGGCCGGCGCAGATCGTCTATCAGGGCGAGCAGGAACTGAAGATCTCCTGCACGTTCTCCAAGCTGCTGCCCGTGATGCCGTCTATGTATTTTGACGATGTCAAGACCACCGACTGGTTCTACGGCGATGTGGAGTTTGCCTACTATTACAGGCTGATGAACGGTGTCGGCAACAATAAGTTCGACCCGAACGGTTCCTGCACGCGCGGTATGATCGTTACGATTCTCTACCGCATGAAGGGAGAACCCGGCCATAGCGGCAAGAATCCCTTCACCGATGTGAAAGCGGATCAGTGGTACACCGACGCTGTCATCTGGGCGGCGGAGAACGGCATTGTCGAGGGCGTGGGTAACGGAAAATTTGCTCCGGAGGAGAACATCACCCGTGAACAGCTTGCCACCATCCTCTGCCGTTTTGCCAAGACAGAGGGTGTCTATAAGGAAGAGGACTGCACTATGCTCGTCGGCTTTGCCGATCAGTCAAAGGTCTCAAGCTGGGCAGCCGATTCCATGAGCTGGGCTGTGGGCGTCGGATTGGTTGGCGGCAGCAATGAAAAGGACGGCCTGTATTTGATGCCCCAAGGCGATGCACAGCGCTGCCAGGTGGCAGCCATCTTCCAGCGATTCGGCACCGGTTTTGCATACTACGGATAATCACACCAAATGAAAATCATCTGAATAGGAGGGTTCCCGTGTTTGTTTCTATTGCTTCGATTCCCGCAACGGCAGCGGAATTTGCCGCCATGCCGCAAATGGATTTAACAAAGCCGGAAAACACCTGCGCCATGCTGCTCTTGGGATTGCAGCTTTATATCAATGAGAAGGACGCAGGTGTTGAGGCGATTAATCTGCTGCGCGGGCCGAGACCTTTAGCGCCGTATGACATTCAGTTCCTGCGAGACCGTCTCCGCGACAAGCGCTATCTTCCGCTTGCGTATTTTGACGGCGCGACCCCCGAGAACAATTATACACCGTCACAGCCGCTGACGCTTCAGATTCTTTCCGATCCGCGCCCGCAGGATGTGGAGGACGGCTATGTCCGCGTGTTTCTCAAAACCGCCGGTGCGGACTCTCCCAGACCGATCAAGCTCCGCAGAAAAGGGGAGAACTGGTATCTCTGGGAGTACTCCTCAATTCTCTCCGGAATCCGCATTCCCGTAAAGGACGACCCGTGGGCATAGAATTGCTTCTGTGTTCGGTAGGGACATGCGCGAAACGGAAGACAGCACAAACAATCGTTGACACTCGGTAGTTGCTGCAGGAGATTGCCGCGTCGCTGCGCTCCTCGCAATGACATAATGGGTTACCCTACCTGTCATTGCGAGACCGGTGCGTACGCCGGTCGTGGCAATCTCGTTCCGTTGGTTGGTACGAAGCCGGTAGTTCCTACCTGGGCTTAGGTTATGGTCCTGCGCCACATACTTTTTCGGTGATAGAGAAAAGAATCCCGCCGCTCTTCTAAGGAAGCGGCGGGATTCTTGCAAATTCGATGGAATTACTTGAGCGCTTCGCTGACAGCAACCGCAACAGCGACGGTAGCGCCGACCATGGGGTTGTTGCCCATGCCCAGGAAGCCCATCATTTCGACGTGCGCGGGGACGGAGGACGAGCCTGCGAACTGCGCATCGGAATGCATTCTGCCCATGGTGTCGGTCATGCCGTAGGAAGCAGGGCCTGCTGCCATGTTGTCCGGGTGCAGGGTACGGCCTGTGCCGCCGCCGGAGGCAACGGAGAAGTATTTCTTGCCCTGCTCGATGCACTCTTTCTTATAAGTGCCTGCAACGGGATGCTGGAAGCGGGTGGGGTTGGTGGAGTTGCCGGTGATGGAGACATCGACGCCCTCATGGTGCATGATGGCAACGCCCTCACGGACATCGTCAGCGCCGTAGCAGCGGACGTTTGCACGCTCCGTCTCGGAATAGCGGATCTCACGGACGATCTTCAGCTCGCCGGTGAAGTAGTCAAACTGCGTCTGGACATAGGTGAAGCCGTTGATACGGGAGATAATCTGTGCAGCGTCCTTGCCGAGACCGTTGAGGATCACGCGCAGCTCTTCCTTGCGCGCCTTGTTCGCGTTGCGGACGATGCCGATTGCTCCTTCAGCGGCAGCGAAGGACTCGTGACCTGCGAGGAACGCAAAGCACTTGGTCTCGTCGCGCAGGAGCATTGCGCCGAGCTTGCCGTGACCGATGCCGACCTTGCGGTCGTCGGCGACGGAGCCGTCAATGCAGAACGCCTGCAAGCCGATGCCGATTGCCTCGGCAGCATCCGCAGCGGACTTCACCCCGGACTTGATTGCGATGGCAGCGCCGACGCAATATGCCCAGCAGGCGTTTTCAAAGCAGATGGGCTGAATGCCCTTGACGATCTCGTAGGGATCAAAGCCCTTTTCCTTGCAGATTTCTCTGCACTCTTCAACGGAGCCGATGCCGTACTGCGCGAGGACACCGTTGATTTTGTCGATTCTTCTTTCGTAACTTTCAAACAAAGCCATTGTGCCGTCCTCCTTCTTATTCCTGACGCGGGTCGATGTACTTCGCGGCGTTGTCGAACTGACCGTAGTGACCCTTGGCCTTCTCCAGCGCGACATTGGCGTCGTCGCCCTTCTTGATGAAGTCCATCATCTTGCCGAGGTTGATGAACTCGTAGCCGATGATCTCGTCATCCTTATTCAGTGCGACGCGGGTGCAGTAGCCCTCTGCCATTTCGAGATAGCGGGGTCCCTTTTCCTTGGTGGCGAACATCGTGCCAACCTGGCTGCGCAGGCCCTTGCCGAGGTCTTCCAAAGAAGCGCCGACAGCAAGACCGTTCTCGGAGAACGCGCTCTGGGTACGGCCGTAGACGATCTGAAGGAACAGTTCACGCATTGCAGTGTTGATGGCGTCGCAGACAAGGTCGGTATTGAGCGCCTCGAGGAGGGTCTTGCCGATCAGAATTTCGGAAGCCATTGCCGCAGAATGGGTCATGCCGGAGCAGCCCAGCGTCTCGACAAGCGCTTCTTCAATGATGCCGTCCTTCACGTTGAGGGTCAGCTTGCAGGCACCCTGCTGCGGTGCGCACCAGCCGACACCGTGCGTAAAGCCGGAAATATCGCTTATCTGCTTTGCCTGCACCCATTTTCCCTCCTCGGGAATGGGAGCGGGACCGTGGTATGCGCCCTTTGCAACCGGACACATATGCTGTACTTCTGTTGTGTAAATCATTGCAAAAATCCTTTCCGTGCGCTCCGTATGGAACGCAAAAAATTAACAAATTAATGCACGAAACCGCAAAAAGCCGCTTTTCACAGTTTCCTTATCTATTATACAGAAACCGACACGGATTGTCAACGAGCTTTCTCTGAAAAATCATGGAGAGTTTCCGCGAAGTCCTGCACGGTTCTTAAAAAATATGAAAAAAAGACTTGCATTTCTACAGGAAGTGTGCTAAAATACTCGGGCATGGAAAAAAGACGGGGCAGCATGCCCTTTTACGATGAACAGAAAGAGGTGAATGTGATGAAGGAAGGTATCCATCCGAAGTACGAACAGACGACGATCCGTTGTGCCTGCGGTGAGGTCATTGCGACCGGTTCCACCAAAAAGGACATCAAGGTCGAAATTTGCTCCAAGTGCCACCCTTTCTATACCGGCAAGCAAAAGCTGGTTGATACCGGCGGACGCGTTGACCGCTTCAATAAGAAGTATGGCCTGAAGTAATGAGTAAAGTCTGCATCGTATCGGTGCGGACTTTTTTCATTCTTTGTCACATTTTGGGAGAATTGCATGGAAAATAACGAGCGCATGGTTTGTGAAAAAGCGGTGCTTGTCGGTCTGAATGCGGACTGCTTCAAGCCGGAAGAAACCGCCACATATGAGACGCTGGACGAGCTGGAGGCACTTTTGGAGACCGCAGGCGGTTCCTGCGTGGCAAAGGTGCTGCAAAACCGCCATGCGCCTGACCCGCACAGCTTTATCGGCGAGGGTAAGGCGCAGGAGCTTTGCGAGCTTTTGCAGACGAACGAGGCAAATATGGTCATCTTTGATAATGATCTGTCTCCTTCACAGATTCGCGCGCTGGAGGAGATTACGGGCGCAACGGTGCTGGATCGCAGCGCACTGATCCTCGATATTTTCGCCCAGCGAGCAAAGACAGCCGAAGGACGTTTGCAGGTCGAGCTGGCGCAGTATCAATATCTGCTGCCGAAGCTTTCCGGCATGGGCAAGTCCATGTCACGTTTGGGCGGCGGCATCGGCACGCGCGGTCCCGGTGAGACAAAGCTGGAGACCGACCGCAGACACATCCGCGAGCGGATTAACCGCTTACAACAGGAGCTGACGGAGGTTCGTAAGGTACGCGCCGTGCAGAGAGAGCGGAGAATCAAGAACTCCGTCCCTGTGGTGGCGCTTGTCGGCTACACGAACGCGGGGAAATCCACCCTTCTGAACCAACTGACCGACGCGGGCATTCCGGCAAACAACCGCCTGTTCGACACGCTGGACACAACGACGCGCCGTTTAAAGATATCCGACCATTTGGAGATTCTTCTTTCCGATACGGTCGGCTTCATCGCAAAGCTGCCGCATCACCTGATCGAAGCGTTTCAGGCAACCTTGGAGGAGCTGGAATATGCCGATCTTCTCATTCATGTCATTGATGCATCCGACGCGCAGATGGAGGCGCACATCGCGGTCGTGGACAAGCTGATTGAAAAGCTTGCAAAACCGAATGTTCCCGTGATCCGCTGCTATAATAAGGCGGATTTAACCGAAGATATCACTGCCTGCCCGACCGGGGCGCGGTGCGTGACGACCTGTGCAAGAAGCGGTGTCGGACTGGACAGCCTGCTGTCCTGTATTGAGTCGATCCTGCTTGGAGAGCTTTTTCATGTTACAATGCTCTTCCCGTATGGAGAGGCGGGCGCGTTGAAGCTTCTGCATGAACAGGCACAGGTTTTGAAAACCGACTATACCGCTGAGGGCGTAGAGGTCGAGACGATCTGCTCCGAGACGCTTTACGGCAAGCTTCGCCGGTATGTAAAGGAGCAAAAAGCATGACGGAGTATTTGGTGCCGACGAAGGATGCCGACGCCGAATTTATCGAGCGCCGCTCGCGATTCATCGGTCATATCTTCCGCACCGAGACGGAGGAGGAGGCACTTGCGCGGCTGAAGCAGATGCGCGAAAAATACTGGGACGCAACGCACAATGTCTACGCCTATATTATTAAAGACGGTGCAACGCGCTTTTCCGACGACGGAGAGCCGGGCGGTACGGCGGGAATGCCTGTTTTGCAGGTGCTTCAGCGCGAAGGAATTTTTAATGTTACTTGTGTCGTAACAAGATATTTTGGCGGGATTTTGCTCGGCGCGGGCGGCTTGGTGCGCGCCTATGCGCACAGTGCAAAAATCGGTTTAGACGCTGCGGGACGTTCTATGAAGCGCGTATGGACGAATGTCTATCTTCCGTGCCCCTATAGCTGGTATGAAAGAATCAAGCTTGAGATTGCAGCGTTTGGCGGCATCATCAAGGATACCGATTTCGGCGCGGATGTCAGCTTTGATCTCTTACTTCCCGAAGCGCAGACACAGCCGTTCCTTGCCCGCGTATTCGATCTCTCCTCGGGCACAATAGAGGGGCTTGTCGGCGACAGCGAATACCGTGATTTTCCTGTGGAGGCGTATGGATGATACTGCAAATTGACGATACGCTGCGTTTGCGCCGATATGACGGAATCTGTGAATTTGCCCTGCCTTGGTATCTTGATGCGCATACGGTTTGGATGGTAGATCACCGAACCGAGCCTTATCATATGGATCTTTTGAAAAGAATGTATTCTTACCTCGACCAAAAGGGAGAATTGTATTTCATTGAGCTTCTCTGCAATGATACATATGCCCCTGTCGGAGATGTAACGCTTTGCCGCGACGACCTGCCGATTGTGATTGCACCGGAGTTTCAGTGCAGAGGTATCGGAAAGCGTGTAATCCTCGGGTTGATCCATGAGGCGAAACGCCGCGGCTGGGATCACCTTGCGGTAGAGGAAATCTATCAAGACAACATTGCTTCGCAGCGTTTATTTGAAGGCTGTGGTTTTCAAAAAGCGGCTGCGACCAAAGACGGCGCCTGTTATCGACTTTGTTTCCGAACGGAGGAAAAGCTATGACGATCAGAGAGCGGTTAGAGCAGGAGGAGCATCTCCGATTTTCGGAGAAAGCGCAGTTTTCCGACGCCACGCGGGGACGTCCTCGGGCGGAGGCAGAGACGGAAAACGATGTGCGCACCTGCTATCAGCGCGACTCCGACCGTATTTTGCACAGCAAATCCTTTCGACGCCTGATGCACAAGACGCAGGTCTTTTTGCAGCCGGAGGGCGACCACTACAGGACTCGCATGACCCATACCTTAGAGGTCGCGCGGATTGCCCGCACAATCACGCGGGCGCTGCGGCTTAATGAGGATCTTGCCGAAGCGATTGCCTTCGGGCATGACCTCGGACATACGCCGTTTGGGCATGCGGGAGAGGTCGCGCTGTCGGAGGTGATGGGGAAGCCCTTCCGGCATAATGAGCAATCCCTGCGCGTGGTGGACTTTCTGGAAAAGGACGGACAAGGGCTGAACCTGACCTACGAGGTGCGCATGGGCATTCTCGGTCATACGCGTTCGAGCCGTCTGCCGGAGACGCTGGAGGGGCAGATCGTCCGCAAGGCGGATCAGATTGCCTATATCAATCATGACATCGACGACGCCATGCGCGCGGGTATTTTGACCGATTCCGACATTCCCAAGGAAATATCCGATATCTTGGGAACCAATCACCGCGACCGGATCAATTCGCTGGTGACGGACATGATTTTTCAAACCCTTGACACAGGGGTGCTGGGTATGACGGCGGAGGTCGAGAAAGCGATGGAGGCGCTGCGCAGCTTTATGTTTGAACGTGTCTATAAAAACCCCGTCGCCAAGGGCGAGGAGGTAAAGGCGCGGCGCATTTTGCAGCAGCTTTATGAATATTACAGCAAGCATCCCGAGGCGATCCCTGCGGATTTCCAGCCGCAGATTGACTTTGAAGGGATGGAGCGCGTGATCTGCGATTATATCGCGGGTATGACAGATAAATACGCCATGTATAAATACGACGAGCTGTTTATCCCGACGGCATGGCAGGTGCGGGGATAGAAAGGGGTAAGACGGATGGCATTTCCCTCTGCGTTTCTTGACGAACTGAATAGCCGCAACCCGATTGAGGAGGTCGTGGGGCAGTATGTCGCCTTGACGCGCAGGGGCAGCAATCTTTTCGGACTTTGCCCCTTCCACGGAGAGAAGACGGCTTCCTTTTCCGTTGCGCCAGAGAAGGGAATTTACTACTGCTTTGGCTGCCATAAGGGCGGCGGTGTCATCAACTTCATCATGGAGATTGAAAACCTCAGCTATCCGGATGCGGTGCGGTTCTTGGCAAAGCGCGTCGGGCTTGAGGTGCCGGAAGATGGCACAAATCAGTCGCAGTATAAGAAAAAAGAACGGTTATGGGCACTGTGTAAGGAGAGCGCGCGCTTTTTTAACGAACAGCTCCGCTCGCCGAACGCGGGAGAGGTGCGCGCGTATATTGCCAAGCGCGGACTTTCCCCTTCGACCGTGACGCGCTTCGGACTCGGCTTTGCGCCGAACGCATGGAGTGCGCTGCTGGACGCAATGACGGCGAAGGGCTTTACCAAAGAGGAGCTTTACGACGCCGGACTTGTCCTGCAAAACCGCGAGAAGGGTACTTTTTACGACCGTTTCCGCAATCGTCTGATGTTTCCGATCATTGATGTGCGCGGAAATGTGATCGGTTTCGGCGGACGCGTCATGGATGATTCGACGCCGAAATATCTCAATTCACCCGAGACGATTATTTTTAATAAACGACGAAACCTTTTTGCGATGAATATCGTCAAAAAGAGCAAGCAAGGCTATATCATTCTGACCGAGGGCTATATGGATGCCATCGCGCTGCACCAGTACGGATTTGACTGCGCGGTCGCGTCGCTGGGCACCTCGCTGACGCAGGAGCACGCGGACATGCTGTCCAAATATACAAATGAGATCGTGCTGACCTACGACGGCGACGCTGCCGGGCAGAACGCGACACAGCGAGCGATCCCAATGCTGGAAAAGACGGGGCTGCGCGTGAAGGTTTTGCGGATGCAGGGCGCGAAGGATCCCGACGAATTTCTGAAAAAATACGGCGCGGATCGCTTCAAGCTCCTTTTGGAAGGCTCGGAGAATCAGGCAGAGTATCGCCTGCGTTCGCTCCGGATGAAGTTTGATCTCACGACGGACGAGCAGAAGGTGGAGTTTGCAAAGCAGGCGGCGGAGCTGATTTCGACCTACTCGACCGCAGTTGAACGGGAAATTTACGGCGTAAGAGCTGCGGAGATGGCAGGCTTATCCCCCGAGGTCATGAAGCTGGAGATCAAAAAGGCATTCAAACGCCGCGTGGCGACGGAGAAAAAAACGCAGGAGAAGCGGGATTTGGAGATTGCCGCAGCAAGGCAGCCCAGAGCGCGCGAGCTGCGCTATGACAACGTGCGTTCCGCAATGGCGGAGGAGGGCGTTTTGCGGATGCTCCTGCGGGAACCCGCACTGTTTGACCGCACCGCCGGTCTGACGGAGGAGGCGTTTTCCGTGCCGATGTTCGGTAAGGTTTTCTCCGTGTGGAAGCAGCGACATCTTGAGGATCTTCCGCTCGACATGGCGTGCCTTGCGGAAGGCTTGACTTCTGCCGAAATGTCGCATTTGACGGGAGTGCTGCAAAAGCAGGACGCACCTTTGTCGGAGGATGCGTTTGACGACTGCGTTCGTATCATTCGAGAGGAGCATCGTCATGCGCAGGTAAGCGACGCAAGCAGCCTGCGGGCCATGCAGGAGAGCCTGCGTAAGAAGAAAGGATATGGAGGTACATAGCATGGACGAGATGCAACAGGAGACTCGGCTGCATGAAAAGCTGCAGCTGCTTTTGCAGAATGCGAAAAAGGAAAAACGGATCGCATCGAAGGACCTGATCGACGCGTTGGATTCCATTGACGCGGATGAACAGCAGACCGACATGATCTATGAAGCTTTGGAAGCCGCCGGCGTTGAAATTGATGTTTCCGATGTTGTGGAAATGCTGACGAAGCCGGACGATATGGCGCCCAGCGAAGAGGAATTAGAGCTGATCGAAGAGGAGAAGCTGATTGATACCGAGGAGATGTCCGACGCGATGAGCGTCAACGATCCTGTCCGCATGTACCTCAAGGAGATCGGCAAAATCCCGCTTTTGACAAGCGAGGAGGAGACGGAGGTTGCCAAACGCCTTGCAGAGGGCGATGAAGCCGCGCACAACCAGATGGTAGAAGCAAACCTTCGCCTCGTTGTCTCCATCGCAAGGCGCTATGTCGGCAGGGGATTGCCCTTCCTTGACCTGATCCAAGAGGGAAATCTCGGATTGATCAAGGCGGTGGGCAAGTTTGACTATACGAAGGGCTACAAATTTTCCACCTATGCGACATGGTGGATCCGACAGTCTATTTCCCGCGCAATTGCCGATCACGCCCGCACCATTCGCATTCCCGTGCATATGGTAGAGACGATCAACCGCGTTTCCCGCGCGCAGCATGAGCTGCTGCAGGAGCTTGGCAGAGATCCGTCTTCGGAGGAAATTGCCCAAAGACTGCATATTTCCACCGAGAAGGTGGAGGAGATCCTCCGCGTTGCGCAGGAGCCGATCTCTTTGGAGACGCCCGTCGGGGAAGAGGATAACAGCCATCTCGGCGACTTTATTCAAGATGAGGATGCCTCTGAGCCTGCCGATGTCGCCTCCTACGCGATGCTTCGTGAGCAGCTTGCAGGCGTTTTAAAGACGCTGACGCCGCGTGAGGAAAAGGTTCTCTGCCTGCGCTACGGTCTGATCGACGGCAAGATGCATACGCTTGAGGAGGTCGGCGACGAATTTGAAGTTACGCGCGAACGCATTCGCCAAATTGAGGCAAAAGCGCTCCGCAAGCTGCGTCATCCCTCGCGTTCGAAGATCCTAAAAGACTTCCTCAACTGAGCTTTGAAAAAATTTTTCTTGACATTATCGAAAAAAATCGTATCATATAGGAAGAAAGACACAGACTACTGTGGAGGGAAAGAAAATGTACGACAGAATCAGAACCTACCTTTCCGAGCAGCTTGACATTCCCGCAGAGGAAATGAGCCGCGATACGACCTTTGAGAGCCTGCACCTCGATTCCTTGGATATGGTCGAAATGGTCATGGACATGGAGGAAGAGCTTGGCGTCGACTTTGAGATGGAAGGCGATATGAAGCTGGAGACCCTCGGCGACCTTGCAGACTATATTGAGGACAAGCTGTCAGAAATCGAATAGTCAATATCTACATAGCTTCGGCCTATGACAAGGTCGCACTAGTCGGGGAGATAGCGGTGCCCTGTTACCTGCAATCCGCTATAGCAGGGATGAATTCCCGCACCCGGGTCTGCGCTGTGCCGCCTGTCCGCGTAAGTGGTGTTGAGGGATCGGTCTCGCGCAACGAGCTCCCGTGAACCATGTCAGGCGGGGAACCGAGCAGCATTAAGCGGATCTGTTCGTGTGCCGCGAGCCAGCCGTTTCTGAGCCGGCTGCGCGGGAAACGGGTATGGTTGCAGATTCAAATGCGGGTGTGCGATCTTGTCATGGGTCGAAGCTTACCACGCGGAGGTTTGTCTGACCTCCGCGTGTTTTTTGGTTGCAATTTCGTCCGTTTTCGTTTATACTGATATGGATCGGAGGGGAACGGTATGTATCAGGCTTTGTATCGAAAATACCGCCCGCAGACCTTTGACGATGTGGTCGGACAGGGTGCGGTGACACAGACCTTAAAGAACCAGATCATCAACCGTCGTTTAAGTCACGCATATCTGTTCACCGGTACGCGCGGCACGGGCAAGACCACCTGCGCAAAAATCTTGGCAAAGGCGGTCAACTGCGAAAACCCGATTGACGGCAATCCGTGTAACTGCTGCCCCTCCTGTAAAAGCATCGCCTCGGGTGCGTGTATGGACGTGCTGGAGATTGACGCGGCGTCCAACAACGGTGTTGACAATGTCCGCGCCCTCCGCGATGATGCGATCTATACGCCCTCGGAAGTCAAAATGCGCGTGTATATTATCGACGAGGTGCATATGCTCTCGATGAGCGCGTTTAATGCGCTGCTGAAAATCATCGAGGAGCCGCCGGAGCATCTGCTGTTCATTTTAGCAACGACGGAGCTGCACAAGGTTCCCGCGACGATTCTCTCCCGTTGTCAGCGCTTCTCCTTCCGCCGTATTATGGCGGAGGATATCGTTGACCGGCTGAACTATATCGCCTATCGGGAGCAGATTGACTTGGAACCGGACGCTGCGGCATATCTTGCGCGGCTGGCGGACGGCGGTCTGCGCGATGCGGTTAGTCTGCTCGACCAGTGCGCCTCGGCTGCCACAGGCGCGGTCGATACCGAGCAGGCCTGCAAGACCCTCGGCTTGGCAGGCGCGCAAAAAACGGCGGAGTTGATGTATGCCATCGGTTCACAGGATACGGCAAAGGCGCTGGCGATCTTCAGCACGCAGTATGCCGAGGGCAAGGATCTTGCCGCCATGCTCGACGAGCTGTGTACCGTCGCGCGGGATCTTCTGATTTTGCGTACCGCGTCGAAGGATGTGAGCATGATCTCCGGCATTTGTACGCAAAAGGAACTGAAGGAGCTGCTGCCGATGTTTACGGCGGAGGAGCTTTTGCGTATGACCTCCTTGCTGCGCGACGCGGCCGCCGGTTTTAATACCAGCGCCAACCGCCGGATCGACGCGGAGCTGTGTCTGCTTCGTCTCTGCAAACCCGAGGCTGCCGCAGATACGCAGTCTCTGACCGCACGCATCAGCCGTTTGGAGGAAAAAATCGCAAGCGGCACCTTCGTGCAGCAACGGGCATCTGCCGCAGCGCAGGAGCAAAAGACGGCAGAAACGCCTCCTTGGGAAGACGAGGATGACGATCAACCGCCGTTCCCGGATGATCCGCCTCCTGTGCAGGATGCACCGGTGATCGACAACTTCTGGGTCAGCCTCGTGCAAAGGCTTCGCACGGCGCTCAAACCGCCGGCTGTCGGATTGTTTGTTGACGCAGAAGGCTCTCCCGTTGTGGGAAGACTGCGGGGTGACGAGCTTACGCTGACCCTTCGGGTCGAGACCTTCCGAAATTATATCAATAAGCCGGATGTCCTTCAAACCGTTGCGGAGTGCGCCTCTGCGGTCGCGGGAAGAAGGATCCGCGTCACGCTTGCGGGCAGCGCACAAAAGACCGAACGGAGGGATGGACTTGACCGCCTGATATCCTTCGGTGCCCAACATCCGGATATTATAGAATTGAAATAAAGGAGACAATGACAATGGCAAAAGGCGGATACCGCGGCGGTATGGGCGGCGGCATGAACATGAACATGATTAAGCAGGCGCAGAAGATGCAGCAGGATATGCTGAAAATGCAGGAGGAGATGGAGGCAAAGGAATACGAGGCGACCGTCGGCGGCGGCATGGTGACCGCCCGCGTCAACGGCAAGCATGAGGTTCTTGCGCTGACCATTAACCCTGAGGCGGTGGATCCTGAAGATGTGGAGATGCTGCAGGATATGGTCGTCGGCGCAGTCAACGAGGCAATGCGCAAGGCGGATGCGGAGACGGCACAGAATATGTCCCGCCTGACCGGCGGACTGAATCTCAGCGGTCTGTTCTGATGCGATATTTTCCCGCCGCACTGGAGCGGCTGACGGAACAGTTTGCAAAGCTCCCCGGCATCGGCGGCAAGACGGCGCAGCGCTTGGCGTTCCACCTTCTGAGCGTGCCGCAGGAGGAGGCGGAGGAGTTTGCAAACGCAATATTGGATGCGAAAAAAACGGTGCATCTTTGCCCGTGCTGTCAGAATCTGACCGACCGAGACCTCTGCCCGATTTGCGACGACGAGAGCCGCGACCACGGCTTGATCTGCGTGGTTGCCGACCCGAAGGATGTGATCGCAATGGAAAGGGCAAGAGAGTTTACCGGCGTCTATCATGTGCTGCACGGCGTGATTTCACCGCTCAATCATATCGGACCGGATGATATCTGCATTCGCGAGCTGCTTGCGCGCGTCGGTCAGGGCGGCGTCCGCGAGGTCATTATGGCGACGAATCCCGACACCGAGGGGGAGGCAACGGCAATGTATATCTCGCGCCTCCTGCGCCCCATGGAGGTTCGCGTAACGCGCCTCGCCTACGGCGTCCCCGTAGGCAGTCAGCTTGAATATGCCGACGAAGTCACCCTCCTCCGCGCCCTCGAGGGCAGAAGAGATATATAAGAAAAGCAAAGGACGCTGTTCTGTTACGGAACAGCGTCCTTTGCGCCATAAAAAGTGTATCCGTCCCTATTTGTATATGCAAAGGGCAGACGAAAAACTGCTTGCGTTACAGCTTGATCAGATATTTTAATGCCTCATGTCGGCGGAGGCTGTCATAGGCGTCGGCGATATCCTCCAGTGGGACGGGATGCTCCATGTCATACCACAGGGAGGCATCCAGCTTTCCCTGCAGGATCAGTGCTTGCACCTCTGCGTTGCTCTCCTCTTCGTCGTAGCTATTCGCATAGACGCGGAAGCTGTGCTCAGCGCGGAAGGGATTCACGCCGTAGCCGCCTCTGCCGTTCCAGCCATAGACAGCCAGTGTGCCGCCGTCCTTGAGCTGCGGCAGGAGCTGATTCACGGTGCGGTCGCCGCCCACGCCGTCAATGATATAGTCGAATGCTTCTCCCGCGCATAATTCCAGAACCTGCTCCGCCAAATTCGGTGCCTTGTAGCTCAGATAACCGCGGAGCGGGAGATTGCGGTAATCTTCTTCTCTGCTGGGGCTGCCGATGGCAGTCACCTTTGCACCTTTGTTACAGCAGTGGTTGGTCAGGGAGAGCGCGTTGGCACCGGAGCCAATGACGAGAATATTCTGTGTAGGGGCAATTCCCAAACGGTTGATGAAAGAAAGTGTTTCGCGCCATGTGATGATCATGGGAGCAGCTTTTTCGTCAATGGCAGGATGTATGATCTGGTTCACGCGGTTCTTATCCCATAGGGAAATATCCAAGCCGTCCTTTCGCATTTGCCAGTGATCCCGGGCGATGCCATACTCTGCGAAGCCGCCCCAGTTGGATTGCAGTCCCGCCAAAAGCCCCGACGGAGCGCCTACGCGGCTGATTAACTGACCTACCTGTAAATTTCGCACCTTACTGCCGATTTCCACCACACGCCCTACGCTCTCATGGCCTAAAATGGTTGGGAAGGTGACCGGATAGGGGTGCAGACCATCCATCAGATGGATGTCTGTCCCTGCGCAGGTAGCACCGTAGCAGATTCTAACAAGGACGTCATAGGGACCGAGCTGCGGCATGGGGACATCACGGATTTCGAGCTTGCCCGATTCATTGACAACGGCTGCTTTCATGGTATGTTCCTCCTGTATGACTGAATGATGATATGTTGAGTATACACTGTTTCCGGCATTCTGTAAATAAGAAAATAAATAAAACAGAGCGGTAAGGGAGCACAGACGAAACGGTATTCATTCAAATCGGATGCGGGGAGTTGGAAAGCATCGCCGTAAAGCGCCGACGAAGAAAAGCGGACATGAAGGAGGTCCGTCTGCGCATAGAATCAAAAAGACTAAGACGCGGAGGGAAGAATATGGAGGAAGGACTGGCGCGTGCGGGCGCTTTGGTTTGGGGCTGGCCGTTGATGGCGCTTTTTGTCGGTGTGGGCGTGCTGTTTACAGTGCGGCTGCGCTTTCTGCAATTTCGAAAGCTGAAGACTGCGCTCAAGGCGATTTTTTCAAAGCGGGAGGGGGAGGGGATCACGCCCTATGCGGCGCTCTGCACGGCGCTTGCCGCAACCATTGGCACGGGGAATATTGTCGGTGTAGCGACTGCCCTCTGCGCGGGCGGACCCGGCGCGCTGTTTTGGATGCTGATTGCGGCATTTTTCGGTATGGCGACGCAATATGCGGAGGGCTTCCTCGCCGTCAAATACCGCAGAAAAACAAAGAGCGGCTGGTTTGGCGGGCCGTTTTGCTATATCGAGCAGGGCTTAGGCAGACGCTGGCGCTGGCTTGCCGTGGCATTTGCAGGGATCGGCGCAGCGGTCGGGATCATGGGCGTGGGAACGGTGACGCAGGTCAACAGCATCACGACGGCGGTGGATGCGTTTTTTGATACGAGAACCGCCTTTACCCTCGGTGGGAGGGAAATCTCATGGGCGACGGTAATCAGCGGTGCAATCGTGACCGTCGCGGCTGCACTCGTCCTGCTCGGCGGCGCAAAGCGGATCGCAAGCGTCTGTGAAACACTGGTTCCCCTGATGTCGGCGGCGTATCTCCTCTTCTCCATGATCCTGCTTGTGCGTTATGCCGATCGAATTCCCGCTGCGGTTGCTTTCATCATAAAAAGCGCAGTGGCACCCCGCGCGGTTTTGGGTGCGGCAGCGGGGATCTCCTTGAAAAATGTCCTTCGTATGGGTATCGGGCGCGGAGTGTTCACCAATGAAGCCGGTCTTGGCTCATCGCCGATTGCGGCGGCAGCATCCAACGAGCGCGACCCCGTTCGACAGGGACTGATCTCTATGACGGGAACGTTTATTGACACCATTGTGATCTGCACGATTACGGGCTTGTGTCTTGTTGTAACGGGAGCGTGGCAAGCACCGCTCTCCGGTGTGGAGCTTACGGACTACGCGTGGCGCATCGGTCTTCCGTGGCAGGAGAGCGTATCCTCCTTTGTCTTAATGATCTGCCTGATCTTTTTCGCCTTTGCCACAATCATCGGATGGAATTTTTATGCGGAGCAGTGCCTGCGGTATTTGGTAGGAGACCGCAAAAGGATCCGGCTGCTTTACCGCGTCGCTTATCTGCTGGCGATTGCTGCCGGGCCTTTTTTTACGGTCGGCGCGGCATGGGAGCTGGCGGATATTCTGAACGCTTTGATGGCGGTGCCGAATCTCTCTGCACTTTTATTGCTGCAAAATGAGGTCGTTTTTGGCACAAGACGTCAGCTCTCTGCGGATAAGAAGAAATAATTTCGGTATTATGTAAAATTGTTGTTGAAATCCGTCGTATTTTCTGATAGAGTTGAGATGGATTTTTACGGAGAGGTGGCGCTATGGAGTTTTCAAATCTCTTTTTTCTTTATATATTCCTCCCGCTGACAATTGCGGTTTACTTTTTGGTGCCGCAGATGCGCGGTAAAAACTATGTTTTGATTGCTGCAAGTCTGATCTTCTATGCAATGGGACAGCCGTATTATCTCCCTTTGCTTCTTTTGACTGCCTATGCAAATTATGCGCTGGCTTACCGCGTGCAGGACGGCAGCCGCGCAATGCTTGCCGCTGCGGTCGGCGGAAACCTTGCGGTTTTACTGCTCTTTAAGCTTTTGGGACAGTTTACGACTGTTGCTCTGCCCATTGGTATTTCGTTCTATACCTTCCAGCTTGTATCCTATCAGGTCGATGTCTACCGCGGGAAAACGCATCCGGCGCAGTATTTTTCCAAGCTGTTGCTGTATGTATCCATGTTCCCGAAGATGGTGATGGGGCCCATTGTGCGTTATGAGCAGGTGGAAAAACAGCTGGAACGCCGCAGAACAAATCCGAAAGCGATTTTTGAAGGACTGATCCGGTTTGTTGTCGGTCTTGCCAAAAAGGTGCTGATTGCGGATTATGCCTACAGCGTTTACGACCAGCTTTCCCAGCAGGCGTTCGGCGGCGCGGCATGGCTCGGTGCGCTGATGTTTATGTTCTACATCTATTTTGAATTCTCCGGCTGTACGGATATGGCAATCGGCTTAGGAAGAGTCTTTGGCTTCCGCTATGCCGAGAACTTTGACGTACCATACGCCTCAAGCTCCATCACGGAGTTTTGGCGCCGCTGGCATATTACGCTCGGCAGTTTTTTCCGCGATTATGTCTATATTCCCCTCGGCGGCAACCGAAAGGGGAGAGCGCGCCAGATTCTAAACCTTCTGGTTGTTTGGGCGCTGACCGGTCTGTGGCACGGGACGAGCCTGAACTTTATCCTGTGGGGTCTTTATTTCTTTGTGCTGCTTGCCATCGAGAAGCAAATCGTGCAGAAGCTGGAACGGCTGCCCTTCGTACTGCGCAATCTTTTGACGATGTTCTTGGTTCTGATCGGCTGGGTGCTGTTTGCCCATGAGAATATGGCGGAGCTGGGAAATACCTTCGCCATGATGTTCGGCAAGGGCGCGTTTTGGAGCGGATCGGTCACGGTGATCCTCAAAAATTCCGTTCCGCTGCTCCTGCTGTGTCTGCTCGGTTCGTCCGTGCTGCCAAGATGGTTTGCAGCGATTTGGTCGATCCTGTTGGTGCGGCAGAAAAAGCAGAATCGTTTTTCCCTTTTGCAAACACTGCACGCGGTCAGCCTGCTCCTGTTTGCTGTGCTCCTGCTGTACCTCTGCACAGCGTCGCTGGTTGGCGCAAGCAGCAAGCCCTCGCTCTATGCGTCCTTCTGATCAGGAGGTGTGAAGTTGAAAAAAATATATACTGTGCTCTCTGCCTTGTTTGTGATTTTGTTGCTGACGGTCGGTGTTGTGTCTATTTTTGCCGCGAATGAAGATGCGCAAAAGCCCAAGCTGACCTTTTCCGGCTTGCTGGACGGCAGCTATACAAGCGCGCAGCGCACCTATTACGCAGAAGCTTTTCCGCAATCCGAGAGCCTGAAAAGCATGAACACGCGTCTGAACGGCTTTTATAAATTCAGCGGTCTTTCGGGCGAAAATGATGTCTCATTGATCATCAACGCCAACGGTAACGCGGCGGATCACGGCGCTTCGTTAGATAACCCGCAGCCGGTTCCTTCTGACGAGCCGGACGAGAGCACTGCCCCTTCCTCCGCTTCGGATGCGCCGACGGAGCCTTCCTCGACGGAACCGACGCAGCCAAGCTCCTATGTGGAAGACGGCGCAGTGGTTGAAAATCTCGGCGCGGCGCTCTTGATCGGGAATCGCGCTGTCGAGGTGCCTTACGCAGACTATGATTCTTTGGACGATTATTCCGCTGCGGTGACCGGTATTGCAGACGCGCTCGGAAGCTCCGTAAGAACCTTCAGCATTGCCGTGCCGAACGGCGCGGAGTTCTATACGACGGAGGAATACCATTCCGGCGTCTCGTCGCAGGTTAATATGATCGACTATGTTTATGAGAAGATGGGCAGCAATGTCCACACGGTCGATGCCTATTCCAAGCTGGCGGCGCACATTGACGAGTATATCTATTTCCGCACGGATCACCATTGGACGCAGCTCGGCGCGTACTATGCTTATACCGCTTTCTGCGAAGAAGCGGGCTTTAAAGCCGAACCGTTGAGTAAATTTGAGACGGGTGAGTATACCAACTTTGTCGGCTCGATGTATAACTTCCTCGCGGACTACCCGCAGGCGCAGATTTTGCGGGAGGATCCGGATACGCTGGAGTATTATGAGCCCTTTGTGGAGGCAAAGGCGCGCTATTATACCGACGCAACGCTCAATGAGGAATATGTCATTGGCGTGATCAGTTATGTCGGAGACAGTGTTTCCAATAAGTATCTTTGCTATCTCGGCGGCGACCACCCCGTCACAATCATCCGCACGGATGTGGAAGAAGGCCCTGTTTGCCTGCTCCTTAAGGAATCCTACGGCAATGCCTTTGCGCCGTGGCTGACCAGTCATTACAGCAAGATTATCGTGGTTGACCCGCGTGAATTTAACCGAGACGGCAAGCCGAGTCTGGATCTTGTTTCCTTTGCTAAGGAGCAAGGCGTGAACGACTGCATTGTTCTGAACTATCCGATGATGCTCAGCTCTGATTCCTACATCTCATGGTTAAACCGCTTGGTTCAGTAAATTCCTTACCATTTACCAAAAACGACGCTTCGAAAACTCGAAGCGTCGTTTTTTGGAATTATTGATCAAGATAGCGGCAGGCGTTGAGCGCTGCGGAAGCGCCGTCTGCAACTGCTGTCGCAACCTGACGGTAAGCTTTTGTGCGGCAGTCGCCCGCGACAAAAATGCCTGCGGTTTTGGTCAAACCGGACTCATCCGCTTGGATATAGCCCCATTCATTTAGGTCTGTCACGGAGGCAAAGGCTTCGTTTTCCGGCGCGGTGCCGATGGCAAGGAAAATGCCGTCAACAGCAAGCCGTGAAGTCTCGTTCGTTTCGGTATTTCGCAGCTCGACAGCCGTCAGATGCTCCTCGCCCGCATAGCCGGTAACGACCGTATTAAAAATATAATCAATGTTGTCTTTTGCCTCTAAAGCCTTGACCATCCGATCCTCACCGGTCAAAAATGGGAGATTTTGGACGACAGTTACGCGTTTGCAAACCTCTGAGAGAAGCGCAATCTCCTGTAACGCCGTGTTGCCGCCGCCGATGACCGCGACATGCTGCCCTTGATAGAAGGCTCCGTCGCAGACGGCGCAAAAGGAAATGCCGTTTCCGATCAGCGCCTCCTCCTTCGGCAGATGCAGCCTTCGGTGCTTTGCGCCTGCGGCGATGATTACGCTCCTTGCCGCATAGCTTCGGCCTTCACCGATGACGGTCTTAGTCTCTCCGTCAAGCACGTTGATCACGGTATCCATGTCGATCTCCGCGCCGAGCTCCAGCGCCTGCTCGAGCATCCGCTGGGCAAGCTCGTTACCGCTGATCTCCTGAAAGCCCGGATAGTTTTCCAGCTTCGGAGAGAAGGTGACTTGTCCGCCGAAGGTGTCTTTTTCAAGCACAAGGACGGATTTCCCTGCGCGGCGGGCATAAATTGCGGCGGTCAGCCCTGCCGGGCCTGCGCCGACAATGATAATGTCGTACATACTGCTTTTCCTCTTATTGTGCGTGCGCTTCGGCAAAGGCACGGATATTCGAGGGATTCTCCACACGAGCGCGTTCCGTCTCGCCGTCAAGGATCAGCAGGGTCGGTGCCTGTCGGACGCCGTATTTTCTTGCCGCCTCGGGGTCAACATCGACAATCACGGTTTCATATGCTAAATTTGCATCGCCAAGGAACTTCTTTGCCATGACGCACTTCGGGCAGGTGCTGGTCGTGAAGAGGACAAGCTTTCCCTCCGCGCAGTTCTGCGCAGCAGGCGCGCCGCTTACGGGGGCGGGGGCTTCGGCAGAATCGCCGAAATGCTTCTTCATCGAGCCTGCGATGTCGTATACCTTGCGATCCTTGAATTCCTGCGCCTTGCCGTCGTTAAAATTCTGTACGGGACGGTAGTAACCGGTGATTCGGCTGTAGACCTCGGTCGTCTTGCCGCAGATCGGGCAGGTATACTGTTCGCCGGTGAGGTAACCATGCTCACGGCATACGGAGTAGGTCGGGGAGAGAGTATAGTAGGGCAGACGGTAGTTCTCCGCGATTTTTCGGACGAGATTTGCCGCCGCTTTCCAGTCGGGCAGCTTCTCGCCGAGGAAGGCGTGGAAGACCGTGCCGGAGGTATAGAGCGTTTGCAGCTCGTCCTGCACGTCGAGCGCGGAGAAGATATCCTCGGTATAGCCGACGGGCAGGTGAGAGGAGTTAGTATAGTAAGGCGTCTCGCCCTCTTTAGCGGCGGTGATGATGTCGGGGAAGTCCTTCTTGTCATGCTTGGCAAGACGGTAAGTCGTGGACTCGGCAGGTGTCGCTTCGAGGTTATACAGGTCGCCGTACTGCTCCTGATAGTCGGACAGGCGGGAACGCATATGTTTCAGGACTTCAATGGTGAAATCCTGCGTCTCTTTGTGGGTCATGTCCTTGCGCAGCCACTTCGCGTTCAGACCAACCTCGTTCATGCCGATCAGTCCAAGGGTGGAGAAGTGATTGTCAAAGGTAGCGAGATAACGCTTGGTGTAGGGATATAAGCCCTCCTCCATCAGGCGGGTAATCACCGTGCGCTTGATTTTGAGGCTGCGCGCGGCAATGTCCATCAGGTGGTCGAGGCGCTTATAGAATTCCTCGGGCGTCTCGGAGAGATAGGCGATCTTCGGCATATTGATCGTAACGACGCCGACGGAGCCGGTGGACTCGCCGCTGCCGAAGAAACCGCCGGACTTCTTGCGCAGCTCACGCAGATCGAGGCGGAGGCGGCAGCACATCGAGCGCACATCACTCGGCTGCATATCGCTGTTGACATAGTTGGAGAAATAGGGTGTGCCGTATTTCGCGGTCATTTCAAAGAGCAGCTTATTGTTCTCCGTCTCAGACCAGTCGAAATCGCGGGTGATGGAATAGGTAGGAATGGGATACTGGAAGCCGCGCCCGTTTGCGTCGCCTTCGATCATGACCTCAATGAAGGCACGGTTGACCATATCCATTTCCTTTTTGCAGTCCTTATACTTAAAGGGCATTTCCTTGCCGCCCACGATTGCGGGCAGCTCCGCCATATCCTCGGGAACAGTCCAGTCCAAGGTGATGTTGGAGAACGGCGCCTGCGTACCCCAGCGGGAGGGGGTATTCACGCCGTAGACAAAGGACTCCACGCATTTTTTGACCTGATCGTAGGTGAGGTTGTCTACCTTGACAAAGGGGGCGAGATAGGTATCAAACGAGGAGAATGCCTGCGCGCCCGCCCATTCGTTCTGCATGATGCCGAGGAAATTGACCATCTGGTTGCACAGGGAGGAGAGATGCTTCGCCGGCGCGGAGGTAATTTTTCCGGGCACGCCGCCCAAGCCCTCCTGAATGAGCTGCCGCAGTGACCAACCGGCGCAGTAGCCAGTCAGCATGGACATATCGTGAATGTGCAGGTCGCAGTTTTTGTGCGCGTTAGCAATCTCGTCATCGTAGATCTCGCTCAGCCAGTAGTTCGCGGTGATCGCGCCGGAGTTGGAGAGAATCAGACCGCCGACGGAGTAGGTGACGGTGGAATTTTCCTTCACGCGCCAATCCTGAACCTTGACATAGCTGTCGACCAGCTCCTTGTAGTCTAAGAGCGTAGTCTTCATGTTGCGCAGCTTTTCGCGCTGACGGCGGTAAAGAATGTATGCCTTCGCAACGTCGTCATAGCCTGCGCGAATGAGGACGGACTCCACGCTGTCCTGAATGTCCTCGACGGCAATTTTTCCGTCTTTGACCTTCGGCTCAAAATCTGCTGTGACCTTCAATGCGAGAAAGTCAATCACATTGTCGTTGTACTGCTTGCCCTGCGCGTCAAATGCTTTGCGGATGGCTGCGGCAATTTTGGAAAGGTCGAAATCGACGACCTTATCGTTGCGTTTTACTACCTGATACATCATCATTCTCCTCTGTCTTATAGTCCTCTGATTTCAACCTTTTTCAGATGCTTTGCGGCTTCGGCACGGCAAAGCTCCATTTTCTCTTTTGAGGCGGCGTGCAGCCCGCTGCCCAGCAGATTCCCTGAGTCTACAAAGGCTTGCAGGAAATACGCCTGTGCGTCTTCAAGCCATTGCCCGATTGCGAAAAAGTCCTCCGGCTCGTGCAGTTCATCAACAACCGTTGTGCGGAATTCATAGGGAACAAGACCTTGTTTCAGCAGCATTACGCTCTCTTCCACTGCGGGAAGGATGCCGTTTGCACCGGCGGTTCGGTCGTATTTTTCGCGCGTGTTTTTCACATCCATGGCAACATAGTCTACAAGCCCCCGCGCAATCAGGCTGTGCAGCTTCTCCGGGAAGCTGCCGTTTGTGTCGAGCTTGACGCGGTAGCCGAGCGCCTTAATCTTTTCGAGCAGTGTGTCAATCTCCGCTGATAGCAGCGGTTCTCCGCCGGTGACAGCCACACCGTCGAGGAGACCCTGCCGCTTTTTTAAGAAGCCGAGCACCTCGTCCTCGGTAATGCCATCCTGACCTAACACCAGCGAGGCGTTATGGCAAAACGGGCAGCGAAAGTTGCAGCCTTGCAGAAAAACCGTGCAGGCAACATGCCCGGGAAAGTCAAGCAGTGTCAGCTTTTGCAGCCCGCCGATGCGCATAGCATACCTCCGTAAAAAGTTCAAAAAACAAAGATTATCTTGTGTGGGATTTTGACAATGGCACAATATCTTGTGTTCCGTGCCTAAGCATACACGAAAAGACCTCCGTTGTCAACAACAAACCGATACTTTTACGGAAAATATTTTCTCCCTTGTTTTGCGTGGGGTATTGCTATTTACTTCCGTGGAAAAATAGAGTATAATGGCAGCAAAGGCGGTGAAAGCATGAAACCCTATGACTATGATCCAAACGAGCCTGCGTTTGAGGAAGAAGACCCCTACGAGCGCGGCTTTGCAGATAAGCTCTATGACGACTGTGAAGAACCGGACTATACCGAGAACTGGGACAATTCAAATGATTTTGAGTTCACGGAACCCCCTTTGCAGCCGAGACCGAGCGCAGCCGAACGGCAGGTGCAGCAGACTTACACGCCGAAAAAGAAGAAAAAGCACCGCATCCTGCGGTTCTTCGGCGTATTGGCTTTGATCGTCGTCCTTCTGTTTGGAGGACTATTTGCGGGCGTGCATTTTCTCACCGGAGAACCGATGGCGGAAAACGACCGTGCGCGGAAGGATGGCTGCTGCACAATCCTGCTGGCAGGTACGGACGAATCAGGCGACCGTACGGATACCATTATGCTTTTGAATATGGATCGCGGACAGAAACGCATGAGTCTGATGAGCATCCCGCGCGATACGAAGGTCAACTCCACCTACGTTCCGCATAAAATTAACAGCGCCTACGGTGTCAACGGAAAGGGCGAGGAGGGCATGGACAGCCTGATGGACTATGTCGCAGAGTGTGTCGGCTTCCGCCCGGACGGTTATATGCTGCTGGAACTGGATGTGTTTATCGAACTGGTTGATCTGTTCGGAGGCGTGGAATTCGACGTGCCGGTGGATATGGACTATGAGGATCCCTCGCAGGATCTGTATATACATTTAAACAAAGGGTTGCAAACGCTTGACGGCGAGGAGGCAATGGGCGTGGTTCGTTTCCGCTCCGGCTATGCGGATGCCGATATCGGCCGCGTGAGTGTGCAGCGGGATTTCATGCTTGCAGCCATTGACCAGTGGGTGTCCGTAAAAAATGTGCTCAAGCTGCCGCAAGCGCTGTCCCTACTCGGCAGATACGCCCAGACCGATCTGTCCATAAGCAATCTCCTCTGGCTTGCAGAATCGGTGTTCCTGTGCGGAACGGACGATATGTATATGACTACGATGCCGTTTTATATCAGCGGGGATTATGTTGTTGTTGCTGCGGACGAGGACTATCTCAACCTGCTCAACGAGTATTTCAATCCCTACGCGCGCAGTATCTCATGGGACGATCTCTATATCGCATATTAACCGCAAGCGCATTTCTGTAGGGCGGGGACATGTCCCCGCCGACCGCGCAGCGGCAGACGGGACAGACTGACAGGTTTGTATGCAGTTGATAGTTCCTGCGTGAGATTGCCACGGCGCAGGCGCCTCGCAATGACACGAAAAGGCAAGCCTATTTTTTCATTGCGAACCCGGTGCGCACACTGGTTGCGGCAATCTCCGGCTGTATGTTTGTACGCAGTTATAAGTTCCTACACCGTTGGGGGACATGTCCCCGCCCTACAGGGACTGTTTCATTTATTGCGGTATGTATTTGCGAGGCGGCAATCAAAAGAAATGTGAGGAACGGCTTATGCAGAAGATGATATATCTTGCCGAGACGGATTCAGAACAGGACTGCCCGCTAAAAGGCGTGTTCACCCTTCGTCCCTCCGATCAAGAGAGAGAAACGTCGCTCGAGGCGGCGGAAATTATATTCGGCAATCCGACCATAGACGAGCTTTGCCGCGCAAAGGCATTGAAATGGGTTCAAATGACATGGGCGGGGGCGGATCGTTACCTTGGCGGAGATTTCCCGAGAAATGTTCATCTCACGACGGCGTCCGGCGCATTTGGAGAGACGATTGCGGAACACGTGCTTGCAATGCTCCTTGCCCTCTGCCGCCGGCTGCCTGCCTATATTCGTGCGGGTGCGTGGTGCGACCTTGGGTGCGAAAAACAGGTCTGCGGCGCTACCGCGATGATTTTCGGCTGCGGTGACCTCGGATGTAGCCTTGCCCGCCGCCTCAAGGCGCTCGGCGTAACGACCGTCGGTGTCTGCCGTAATGCCCGCCGGCGCCGCGAGGGCTTTGATGTTCTGACGACCTTGGAGTGTGCGGAGCTTTTCCTGCCGGAGGCGGATTTTGTTCTCTGCGCTCTGCCGCATTCGGCGCAGACGGCGGGTTATTTTGATTCCATGCGGATTGGACTTTTGAAGCAGGACGCGATCTTTATCAATGTCGGGCGCGGGAGTCTTGCGGATATCGACGCGCTGACGCAGGCGCTCTCTGAAGGACGGCTTTTTGGCGTCGGCTTAGATGTGACGGATCCGGAGCCGCTGCCGCAGGAGCATCCTCTGTGGACGCTGCCGAACGCGATCCTTACGCCGCATGTTGCAGGTGTAAGCTTCGGGCATTTGCCGCAGACCGAGCAAAAAATTTGGGCGATCTGCGAGGAGAACTTAGCCCGTTATCGGCGCGGAGAGGCTTTGAAAAATGAGGTGAAGCTCCCATGACGGTCGGACGATTCGCGCCCAGCCCATCCGGGCGGATGCATTTGGGCAATCTCTTTACCGCACTGCTGGCGTGGCTGTCCGTTCGCGCGCAAAACGGTAAAATGCTCCTGCGTATTGAGGACTTAGACCCTGCCCGCAGCAAGCGGGAATATATTGACGCGCTGCGGGAAGATCTTCGCTGGCTCGGGCTGGACTGGGATGAGGAAATGCCCTTGCAAAGCGCGCGCAGTGCGGTCTACGCCGAGGCATTTTCGCGGCTGGACACTTACCCCTGCTACTGCACGCGCAATGCGCTGCACGACGCGTCCGCGCCGCACCTCTCTGACGGTATGTTTGTCTATGCAGGCACCTGTCGGAATTTATCGGATGCCGAACGCGCGCAAAAGCAGCGCAAGCCGGCTTGGCGCGTGCGCGTGCCGGAGGAGACGATCCGTTTTACGGACGGCATCTACGGCGCGCAGGAGGAGCGGCTTGCGCAGGAATGCGGGGATTTTATTGTGCGCCGATCTGACGGGGTCTATGCCTATCAGCTTGCGGTTGTCTGCGACGACGCCCTCGGCGGCGTTACGGAGGTTGTGCGCGGCAGCGATTTGCTCGGCTCGACGGCGCGTCAAATCTGGTTGTATGGTGCGCTGGGCTTCTCCGCTCCAAAATTCTATCATGTCCCGCTCCTTGTCGCGCCGGACGGTAAACGGCTGAGCAAACGCGAAAAGAGCCTCGATATGGTGCATCTGCGGCAAACGCATACGCCCGAGGCGCTGATCGGCAGATTAGCGAAGCTCGCGGGGCTGACCGAGACGGACATGCCGATTGCCGCAAAGGATCTGATTCCTTTCTTCTCTTGGGAGAAAATCGGAAGAGAACCAGTGATAATTCCCGCAACATTTTAGTTTTTCCTGTTGAATTCTTTCGAATCTATGTTATAATTTGAGACGGAAATCTTTGTATTCGCACGAAAGGGTGAATTTCATGTTCAAAATTGTCCGCAAAAAGGAACTGAATTCCGCCGTTACGCTGATGGAGATCGAAGCTCCCTTCGTCGCCAAGAAAGCAAAAGCGGGTCAGTTTATCATCTTCCGCGTCGATGCGCAGGGTGAACGTGTCCCTCTGACCATCGCAGGCTATGATCGCGAGAAGGGAACCGTTACCATTATCTTCCAAAAGGTTGGGCTTTCTACGAAGATGCTCGGCGAAATGAATGAGGGCGACTATATTCAGGATTTTGTCGGCCCGCTCGGCAAGCCTACCGAGATGGAGGGTGTGAAACGTGTCTGCGTCGTCGGCGGCGGTGTCGGCTGCGCGATTGCGCTTCCGTCTGCGCAGGCGTTTAAGGAAGCCGGCTGTGAGGTTGATGTGATTGTCGGCTTCCGCAGCAAGGATATCGTTATCTTAGAGGACGAGTTCCGCGCTTGCAGTGATAATCTCTACCTGATGACGGATGACGGCTCCTACGGCGAACACGGCTTTGTCACCGTCAAGCTGCAAGAGCTGCTTGAGTCAGGCAAGCAGTATGATGAGGTGCTGGCAATCGGTCCGGTTCCGATGATGAAGTTTGTCTGCAAGACGACAGAACCGTTTGGCGTGAAAACGATGGTTTCGCTGAACCCCATCATGGTGGACGGCACGGGGATGTGCGGCGGCTGCCGCGTCACGGTCGGCGGCGAGGTCAAGTTCGCCTGTGTGGACGGTCCCGAGTTTGACGGGCACAAGGTCGATTTTGCTGAGCTGATGAACCGCAACGGCGTTTACCGCGATCAGGAAGCGGAAGACGAAAAGGGCCATATGTGCCGCATCGAGAAGCTCGGTAAGACGCTGATTCAGTAAGGGAGGCAGAACAATGGCAAATATGACAATGACGAAGACTCCCATGCCGGAGCAGGACGCGAATGTCCGCAATAAGAATTTTAAAGAGGTATCCCTCGGCTACACGGCGGAAATGGCAATTGAAGAAGCAAAGCGCTGCCTGAACTGCAAAAAGCCGCTGTGCGTCGGTGGCTGCCCCGTCAATATCCGTATTCCCGAGTTTATCGCAAAGGTTGCGGAGGGTGATTTCCTCGCAGCATATGAGATCATCACCTCCACCAACGCCCTGCCTGCGCTTTCGGGTCGTGTCTGCCCGCAGGAGAGCCAGTGCGAGTGTAAGTGCGTCCGCGGCATCAAGGGCGAACCGGTCGCCATCGGCAGACTGGAGCGTTTTGTTGCCGATTGGTACCGCGAGAATGTCAATAAAATGCCCGAAAAGCCCGAATCCAACGGCATCAAGATCGCCGTGGTCGGCTCCGGTCCCGCGGGTCTGACCTGCGCAAGCGAGCTTGCCAAGAAGGGCTATCAGGTTTCAATTTTTGAGGCGCTGCATACGGCAGGCGGCGTGCTGGTCTACGGTATTCCCGAGTTCCGTCTGCCCAAGGCAATTGTCGCCAACGAGATCAAAAAGTTAGAGGCAATGGGCGTCGAGATCATGACGAACATGGTCATCGGCAAGGTCCTTTCTGTGGACGAGCTGTTCGAGATGGGCTTTAAGGCGGTCTTTGTCGGCTCCGGCGCCGGACTTCCGATGTTTATGCATATCGAAGGCGAGGCGCTTAAGGGCGTGATGTCCGCAAATGAGTATCTGACCCGCATCAACCTGATGAAGGCATATAACGAAGAGAGCGACACGCCCGTGATCGTCTCGAAGGCGGTTGCGGTAGTCGGCGGCGGTAATGTCGCGATGGATGCGGCGCGCTGCGCGAAACGTCTCGGCGCAGAGCATGTTTACATTGTTTATCGCCGCGGCGAAGCGGAAATGCCTGCCCGTCTCGAGGAACTGCATCACGCGAAGGAAGAGGGCATTGAGCTTTGCACCCTCTGTAATCCCACAAAGATTATCGACGACGGCAACGGCAGAGTCGGCGCGATGCAGTGCATCCGCATGGAGCTGGGCGAGCCGGATGCCTCCGGAAGACGCCGCCCGATTGAGATTGCAGGCAGCGAGTTTGAACTGCCGGTCGATACGGTTATCATGGCGCTCGGCACCTCTCCGAACCCGCTCATCCGTTCGACCACGCCGGGTCTGGAGACCAACAAGAAGGGCTGCCTGATCGTCAACGAGGAGAATATGACCACCCGCGAGGGCGTCTACGCCGGCGGTGACGCCGTTACAGGCGCTGCGACTGTTATTTTGGCAATGGGTGCCGGCAAAAAGGCGGCGGCAGCCATTGACGCAAGCTTTCATAAGTAAGGTATAATTCTCCCGTTTTTTTCCCATACTTCCATAAGACAAACGCCTCTGTCGGCTTTGGTCGGCAGAGGCGATCTTTATGAAAGGTGGAAAAATGATGAAGGTTAAAGATGTTATGTCAACCAATGTTGTCTGTATCGAACCGAACGAGAGCGCAGCGGTCGCGGCGCGTCTGCTGTCGCGGTTCAACATCGGCGCGCTGCCCGTCTGCACCAAGGACGGACGACTGCGCGGTATGGTGACGGATCGCGATATCGTCCTGCGCTGCGTTGCGGCAGATGATGACGCGCAGACGGTGAAGGTCTCCGAGATCATGACGCGACGCATTTACTCCGTAGACGCGCAGGACAGCGTTCAAAACGCCTCTGCGCTGATGGCGAGGCAGCAGATACGCCGCCTGCCGGTGGAGGAGGGCGGAAAGCTTGTGGGCATGGTCTCCCTCGGAGATGTTGCAAAGCTGCATGATTATTCGATGGAAGCAGCCGAAGCACTCAGCGAGATCTCGATGAATACCAAAAAGCTGTAATACAGCGTCATCCGACCAGTGCGTCAAATTCAGAGGAATTCGTAAATTTGATTACAAGACGGTTTGGCAAGCATACAATCGGCGCGCCGTGGTCAGCAGCGGCATGATGTACGCAGTCCTGTGAGGGACAGGAAGCAGAGCTTACGGATATTTTGCCGTCACGCACGGAAAGCAGGTTCCAAGCCTCGCCACGCTTAAAGCGATACTCCGTATCCTTTGATAGGTCAAGTGTAACGATCAGCTTCCCGTCGGAATAAACCTCTGCATATTCCGCTTGCTCCCCGCCGAGAAGAAGCCATACGCTTATGCCCGCCAAAAGGAGGCAGAGCAAGGAGAAAAGCAGAAGCCATGACTTCGTTTTCACCGGGTGATCTCCTCAAATTGGCAGCCCCCGAGTAGGGGAGCAGCGCCTTCCGTTGCATAGATCGTTCCGCTTTGGGTAATGAATACCGCTTCAAAATCATTGCTTTCGCGCCAAAATTCAATGCCTCGCTCTATCCCCATGACAAACAGCGCGGTAGACAGTGCATCGGCTGTCGCACCGTCTTGTGTAAGAATCGTCACGGAGGAAAGTCCGGTTTCGGCAGGGATACCTGTTTCCGGGTTGAGGATGTGATGATACCTTGTGCCGTCGAGATCAAAATAGCGCTGATAACCCCCCGAGGTCACGATTGCCATGGAGTCTGTGAAGGTAAGCGTAGCAATCGCTTCGGATGGCGATTCGGGATTCGCAATGCCGATAACCCATGCGCTGCCGTCGGGCTTTGTACCGAGCGTCTGCACATTGCCGCCGAGTGAGAGCATGGCAGTCTGCACACCTTTTTCGGAGAGGAGCTCTAAGCATTTTTGCGCCGTATAGCCCTTTGCGATGCCGCCGAGATCGACCTGCGCGCCGTCTGACAGGGTGGCAGCTGTTCCCTCCAAACGCAAGTGTTCCGTCCCGACAAGGGGGAGAAGCATGTCCAGCTCCTCCTGTGTGAGGACGTGCGCTTCGCCGGTGGTAAAGCCCCAAGCGCTGACCAAAGGATAGACGGTCGGGTCAAACGCGCCGTCTGTTCGTTCGGAAAGGGTGATCGCCGCTTCGAGAATTACTGCGGTATCTGCGCTGAGTTCCGCGTTGCCGGTTTGATTCAGCGCGTTGACCTCACTGTCCTCGTCGGTTACGGAGAGAAGTCCTTCCAGCCTGCGAATCTCGTCCACGGCGTCATTGAGCAGATCGTTGTCACCCCAAATGCGGATGCGCATATAGGTGTCCATTGCGAATATCTCCGTCTCGGCAGGACCATCCTTTGAACAGGCGGTTAGGAACAGACAGAGCATAAGGAGAACGGAAAGTATTTTTTTCATAGAATCACCGAATCCTTTGCGATTTGATAAAAAAAGTATACCAAATCCGAAAAAAAGAGTCAAATACTATTTGACTTTTTTGAAAAGGAATGTTAGAATAGATAAGCCGCGTCGAAAAGGTTCGAAGTTGAGCGCGAGTTCACACCTTCAGAGCGAGACTACAACAAAGGTAGGTGCAACCAACTATGCAGGCAGTTATCGTTACCGGTGGCAAGCAGTACAGCGTCAAGGAGGGCGACGTGATCTACGTCGAAAAGCTCGGCGTTGAGGCTGACGCAACCGTAACCTTCGATCAGGTGCTGGCAGTCGTGGACGGCGAGAACTCCAAGTTCGGCGCTCCCGTTGTAGCAGGCGCTTCCGTCGAAGCGAAGGTCCTGAAGAACGGCAAGTCCAAGAAGGTCGTCGTCTTCAAGTACCGCCCGAAGAAGGACTCCAAGTCCCTCCGCGGTCACAGACAGCCGTACACCAAGGTGCAGATTGAAAAGATTTCCGTGTAATGACAACGATCGAAATTTTCAATCATGACGGCAGAATCAACGGATTCTCCGTATCGGGGCACAGCGGCTATGCAGAGGCGGGAAGTGACATTGTTTGCGCTGCCGTCACTACTGCCGTCAAGTTTGCCGAATGCACGATCAACGATGTCCTCGGCAACCACGCAAACACGAAAGTGAATGAAAAAGAGCCTCGAATCACCTTGACCCTTCCCGCAGCCTGCGACGATGAGGACGCAGTGCAGGATGTTTTGAATGGTTTTATTTTGACCATGCTGTCCCTGCGGGATGATTATCCTGATTATATCGAAGTTATGGAGGT
>JBJDYD010000148.1:0-1530 GCA_051867015.1 Faecousia sp.
GTCGCCATCTCCTATCTGCTCTCGGCAATTTTGGGACTTGCCGCCGTCGTGCTGACGGATCGCGGCGAGGTACAGGCGATGATCTTTATCGGCGCGATTCTCATTGTCGGTGCGATCGGCGCAGTGGTGATCTTCGGCACGCACCATAAAAAGCACGAAGCGCCGCAGCAGACGGAATTGCCCGAGGAAAACGCACCGGAAGCACTCGAGGAAGGCAAGCCGGAAACGACGGATACACAGCCGCCGCAAGAGGAGGAGCCTCATGAAGAAAGTTAGGGTCATGTCCGTTTTCGGCACACGCCCGGAGGCGATCAAAATGGCGCCGCTGGTCAAAACACTGGCAGAGCGCGAGGATTTTGAAAGCCTGTGCTGTCTGACCGGGCAGCATCGGGAAATGCTCGATTCCGTGATGGATATTTTCCGCTTAAAGGCGGACTACGACCTGAATATCATGCAGAAGCAGCAGACCCTCTCCTCCATTACCACGCGCACCCTGCTCGGCATGGAAACGGTGCTGGAGGAGGCAAAGCCCGATCTGGTGCTGGTACACGGCGATACCTCGACGACCTTTGCGGGCGCCCTTGCGGCGTTTTACCGGAAGATCCCTGTGGGGCATGTGGAGGCGGGATTGCGTACCTATGACAAATACTCCCCCTACCCGGAGGAGATGAACCGCACCCTCGTGGGCGACCTTGCCGACCTGCATTTTTCTCCCACGGCAGCCAATGCCGAAAATCTGCGTAAGGAAGCGGTGCGCGGGGAGGTTTTTATCACGGGCAATACCGTCATTGACGCGATGCGGACGACGGTGCGTGAGGACTTCCGCTTTGCGGAGCCGGAGTTGAACGGGATGGATTTTGTGAATCGGCGCGTGATTGTGCTGACCTGCCACCGCCGCGAGAATTACGGCAAGCCGATGCACGACATCCTCCGTGCTGTGAGGCAGGTCGTTATGACGCATTCCGAGGTTGAGGTGGTATATCCCGTGCATCTCAGTCCTGTCGTCCGTGCCTGCGCGAAGGAGGAACTGGGGGATACGGCGCGGGTGCATTTGATCGACCCGATTGATGTGGAGCAGATGCACAATCTCATGGCGCGCTGCCATTTTGTCATGACCGACTCCGGCGGACTGCAGGAGGAAGCGCCTGCGCTGGGAAAACCGGTTTTGGTGCTGCGCCGCGAGACGGAGCGCCCGGAGGCAGTCGCGGCAGGCACGGTAAAGCTTGCGGGCGTCGAATATGACGAGATCGTGCGCATGGCAAGTGAGCTTTTAGAGCAGCCCACGGTCTACCGCCAAATGGCGCAGGCAGTCAACCCCTACGGCGACGGCAACGCCTGCACCCGAATCGCGGACGCCATCGCGTGGCACTTCGGCAATCAAGCAAACCGTCCCGAGGACTTCCAACCCTGAATCATATTCAAAATCAGTAAAGCTCCCTGAAAGCCGAACCTTTCAGGGAGCGTTTGCAATTTAGTGAATCCTAAATTCTGCCGAAATTATCCAAACGGGAGAGAAGAGTTAGAAGATCA
>JBJDYD010000149.1:0-6392 GCA_051867015.1 Faecousia sp.
CGAAGGACATCAAGGTCGAGCGCGACATTCCGATGCCCACCCATTCCGAGGCGATTGAGGCGGTTCTTTCCATCCTCGTCGATCCCGAATACGGCGTGCTTAAGTCCATCGACGAGATCGACGCGGTCGGTCATCGCGTCCTGCACGGCGGCGACAAATTTGTCGAGTCCTGCATCATCGACGAAGCCTGCAAGCAGGCCATCCGCGACTGTATTCCCCTCGGCCCGCTCCACAATCCCGCCAACCTCATGGGCATTGAGGCGTGCGAAAAGGTCATGCCCGGCAAGCCGCAGGTCGCCGTGTTCGACACCGCGTTCCACATGACCATGCCCCCGAAGGCTTACCGCTACGCCATTCCCACGGAGTATTATGAGAAGGATCATCTGCGCCGCTACGGCTTCCACGGCACCTCCCACCGCTTCGTCTCCAAGCGCGCCATTGAGCTGATGGGCAAGCCCGCAAGCGAGCTGAAGATCATCGTCTGCCACCTCGGCAACGGCTCCTCCCTCTCCGCCGTCGCGGACGGGAAGTGTCAGGATACCTCCATGGGTCTGTCCCCGCTCGCCGGCGTTCCCATGGGTACGCGTTCGGGTGACATTGATGCCTGCGTCGTGCAGTATATCATGAACAACTACGGCATGACCGCCGACGAGTGCCTGACCATGCTCAACAAAAAGTCCGGCGTTTTGGCGCTGTCGAATGGTGTCTCCTCCGACTTCCGCGATCTCGAAGCCGGCGCGAAGAACGGCAACGAAGCCTGCCGGCTCGCACTGGATAAGTTCTGCTATGAGGTTCGCAAGTATATCGGCGCTTACGCCGCTGCCCTCGGCGGACTGGACTGCCTCGTCTTCACCGCAGGTGTCGGCGAAAACGGCTCCACCAACCGCGCCGCCATCTGCGAGGGTCTGGAATTCCTCGGCGTCAAGCTCGATCCCGAAAAGAACAAGGTGCGCGGCGAAGAAGCTCTGATCTCCGCCGACGATTCCCGCGTCAAGGTCTGGGTCATCCCCACCAACGAAGAGCTGATGATCGCCCAGGACACCGCTGCACTCTGCAAATAAAGATTCCATTGGCTGCTGCCTCCGCAGCAGCCAATTTCAATTTGGAGGATAGAAAATGACAGTTTCCGAAAGATTTTTAAAATATGTTTCCTTTGATACCCAATCCGATGAAAGCTCCGAGACCTGTCCCTCGACTGAGAAGCAGCGCGTTTTAGGCGCGGCATTGGTCGAGGAAATGCAGGCGATGGGCATCGCAGACGCACACATGGATGAAGATGGCTATGTCTACGGCTCTGTCGAAGGTGCAGAGGGCGCGCCCGTCATCGGTCTGATTGCCCATATGGACACCTCGCCCGACTGCTCCGGCAAGGATATCAAGCCGTGCATTGTCGAGTATCAGGGCGGCGACATCGTATTAAACGAACAAAAGGGCATCGTCATGCATGCGTCGGATTTCCCGCGTCTCCAAAACAGCGTCGGTAAACACCTGATCGTCACGGATGGCACGACCCTCCTCGGTGCGGATGATAAAGCGGGCATTGCCGAAATTCTGACCGCCGTGGAGGAGCTGCTGCAGGAAGACGCACCGCACGCAAGCATCCGCATCGGCTTCACGCCGGACGAGGAGATCGGCAGAGGCGCTGACCGTTTCAATGTCAAAGCGTTCGGCGCGGACTACGCCTATACCGTAGACGGCGGCACCTTGGGCGAGCTGGAATATGAGAATTTCAACGCCGCCTCCGCCGTCGTGACCGTACACGGGCGCAACGTCCACCCCGGCTACGCCAAAAATATCATGATTAACTCCCAGCACATCGCCATGGAATTCCACGCCATGCTTCCGGCAGCGGAGCGCCCCGAGCATACAGAAAAATATGAGGGCTTCTGCCACCTGTGCGAAATGCGCGGAGAGGTTGAGGAGAGTCGCTTGGAGTATATCATCCGCGACCATGATATGGAAAAATTCGAGCGCAAAAAGGCGCAGTTTGCCGAAATCGCCGCTTTCTTAAACGCCAAATACGGCGAAAAGACCGTGGAAGTCCAAATACGGGACAGCTACTATAATATGCGGGAGAAGATCGAGCCGGTCATGTACATCGTAGATGCAGCAAAGCAGGCCATGCTCGACGCAGGCGTTACGCCGAGCATCGTCCCCGTCCGCGGCGGCACCGACGGCGCAAGACTGTCCTACGAGGGGCTTCCCTGCCCAAACCTGTTCACCGGCGGCGAAAACTACCACGGCAGATTCGAATATGTCCCCATTGAGGACATGGAAGCCTGTGTCCGCACGGTAAAGTGCATCCTAAAAAACGCCGCAAAATAGCCATCCCTCTGTAGGGCGGGGACAGTCGTAAGCCGGTGCAGGAACTACCGACTGCCTACAAATCTGTTCCCCTGTACCGTCTGCCGCTTCGCGGTCGGCACGCCGAGTCGTCGTGCCCTACGACCGTTGACTGCACCCTCGCTGTAGGGCGCGACGACTCGGCGCGCCGGTGAAGGAACTACGGAATACGTACAGATTCGTTCTATTTTTTGAAATCGGTGGGCTGACGCTTTCTGTCAGCCCACCGAAATCTTTTATTTTTTCCCTTTTCGTTTCAAGATCACAGCAAGAACGATGCCGCCGACGAGCAGCACCGCGCCGACTGCCATAATGACCGTTGCCATAATGGACATAGGATTATTGGTAATCATATTGCCCATTTCCGGCGTCATAAAATAGTCGTCTCCAAAGCCGGAGAACATTCTGCCGACCATAAATTTTGCCAGCGCGCCGAGTCCCAAAAAGGCGGCGCCCGCAATGGCAAGATAAACGCCGAACAGCCAGCCGTAGCGCCGCAGGAGCTTTCCAATCACGCCCGGAACATCCTCTACCCAAGAACGCTGCTCTGCAACAGGCGGCGTCTCCTGCCGTGGCTCCTGCGGGATCTCCTGCTCATCGTCAAGGAGCCAGTCCGTCGAGACGCAAAAGGTCTTTGCCAACAGCTTCAGCTTGTCCAATTCCGGCAGCGCCGTGCCAAGCTCCCACTTGCTCACCGCCTGCCTTGACACGCCGACGCGATCTGCAAGCTCCTCCTGCGAAAGTCCGCTCCGCTTGCGGCATTGGAAAATCTTTTCATTCAGTGTCATTTTTACGCCCTCGCTTTCTTGATTTCTGCCCTCATTCTAAATAATTACAAACAATTTGACAAGCGACGGCAGCTGGAATTCCCGCAACCGGCAGTTGCAACTGTTCAAAAAGTCACATAAGAGAATCAATAATTGCCTCAGCGCAGAGCATTCCGTCCACCGCAGCAGACAAAATACCTCCCGCGTAGCCGGCACCCTCCCCGCAGGGATACAGCCCCGCGATGCTGCTCTGACGGTTCTCTCCGCGCAGGATGCGGATCGGCGACGAGCTGCGCGTCTCAGGCGCGGTCATGACAGCATCGGGCGAGGCAAAGCCATGCAGTGCGGCGTCCAGCTCCGGGATCGCCTGTTCGAGGGTTTTCGTGATTTTTTCCGGAAACAGCGCGTGCAAATCACAGGGCGTCACACCCGGGCGATAGGTCGGCGTGACCGTTCCGAGTGCTTCGGAGGGACGGTGCGCCAAAAAGTCCCCGACCGTCTGTGCAGGCGCGGCATAGGTGCTGCCTGCAAGGGTGAAAGCTTTTTTCTCGATCTCCTCCTGCCAGTGCATCCCGCCGAAGACACCCTGTTCGGGGAAGTCCTCCGGCTTGAGGGTGACCAGCAGGGCGGCGTTCGCGTTTTCGCCGCCGCGTCCGCTGTAGCTCATGCCGTTCGTGGCGACCGCACCCTCCTGCGACGCCGCCGCGACAACATAGCCGCCCGGGCACATGCAGAAGGTATAGGCGGAGCTGCCGTCGGGCAGATGGCACGAGAGCTTATAATCCGCGGCAGGCAGTGCTTTTCCCCTCGGTATCCCGTACTGCGCAATGTCGATCTCACTCTGCTTATGCTCGATGCGCACGCCCATGGAAAAGGGCTTTGCCTCCATCGGCACGCCCAAAGCGGCAAGGGCGCGGAAGGTATCGCGGGCGCTGTGCCCGATGGCAAGGATCAGCTTTTCACAGGGCAAGGTCTTTTTTTCACCGTCCTGCACATATTCCGCGCCGCAGAGAGCGCCGTTTTCCGTCAAAAGCCTCGTCAGCTTTGCGCCGAAACGGACTTCCCCGCCGAGGGAGATGATACGCTTGCGCAGATTTTGCACGACCTCGAACAGCACATCCGTGCCGACGTGGGGCTTTGCATCATATAAAATTTCTTCCTCCGCGCCGGCTTTGACAAATTGCTCCAATACCCAGCGCCCGCGCTCGTTTTTCGTCCCGGTGTGCAGCTTGCCGTCGGAAAAGGTGCCTGCGCCCCCCTCGCCGAACTGCACATTCGATTCCGGATCCAGTGCGCCGCCGTTCCAAAACCGTTCAACCTTTTCCCGCCGCTCCGGCGCAGGATCGCCGCGCTCCAAAACGATCGGCTTTAAGCCGGAAAGCGCCAAAACGAGCGCCGCAAACATCCCCGCAGGTCCGAACCCGACAACAACAGGGCGCGTCTCGGATTGCACCTTCTTCACGCGGTAGACATACGGTTCTTCCTTCGTGATTTTCTTGCTCCTGCACTGCCGCAGGACGCGGCTCTCCCCGGAACGGAGCGTTACGTCGACCGTATAAACCCACTTTAACTGCAGCTTTTTTCTTGCGTCGAGCGAACGGCGAAAAATTTGCAGCGACGAAATCTCCGACGCGCGGATATGCAGCGCCTGCGCCGCGTGGTAAAGAAGCGCGCCCTTGTCATGCTCCAAGGGAAGCGTAATATCCCGAATGCGAATCATTTCTTCCCCCTCAATTCTCCCGCAAGATGCCCCGACGACCACGCCCATTGCAGATTATAACCGCCGCAGTCCCCGTCAATATCCAGCACCTCTCCCGCAGCATAAAGCCCGGGGCAGAGGCGGCTTTCCATCGTTTTTTCGTCAAACTCCGCCGTGCGGATGCCGCCGGCAGTCACCTGTGCGCCGTCCATCCCCATGGTACCGAGGACGGGAAGGGCAAAATGCTTGATCTTTTTTCCAAGCGCCGCCCGCATTTCCCCGTCAAATTCCCCGCAGGGTGTCTCCAACGAGAAGCCGCAGGCACGCAGGAGCGTCCTCCCGAGACGGTTATGGAGCATCCCGGTGAGCAGATCCTCCGCCTTGAGCTGCGGCAGCGCAGTGCAGCGCGTTTTCAGCAGCTCCGAAAGCTCCTCTGCTGAGATATCCGGCAGCAGGTCGAGCAAAAGGGTCTGTTCCGCCCCGCCGACGGAGACCGCGCGCGACAGCTCGAAGGTCACGGGACCGCTCACGCCGTAGTCCGTGAACTGCACCTCCCCGCGCCGGGTCTCTTTGCCGCAGCGCACCGCCGCATCGCAGCGCACACCCTTGAGGGAGCGGACATAGGTCGTATCGGTGCGGAGCTGGACAAGGGCGGGATAGAGCTTCGTGCGTGTATGCCCGAAGGAGGTCAACAAGCGGTAGCCCAAATCCGTGCCGCCCAGCTTTGCGCCCGCCGCGCCGCCCGCGCAGACAATCACACGGTCGGCTTCTAAGGTCTGTTCCCCTGCCGCGGCATAGAACTTCCCTTTTCGACGGTGCAGCGCCGTAACCTCCGCACCCGTGATAATCGCGGCATTCTCCCGCTGCTCAAGCGTCAGCCGCAGGACATCCGCGACGCTGTTCGCGCTGTCACTGAGCGGATAAACGCGCCCGGAAGCCTCCGTCACGGTCAAAAGCCCGAGTGAACGGAAAAACGCCAACGTCTGCTCCACGCCGAATTCCCGCAGCGCATAGCCGCAAAAATCGGGCAGTTCCCCATGGTAATTCTCCCGGGTCAAATTGCGGTTGGTCAAATTGCAGCGCCCGTTGCCCGTGGCAAGGAGCTTTCTGCCCATGCGTGCCTGCCGTTCCAGCAGAATGACCTCGTTTCTATTTTGTTCGGACGCGGTCAGTGCCGCCATCATACCCGACGCGCCGCCGCCGATCACCATTACCTTCATCGCATTTCCTCCGAAGTTGATGGGAATATTATATCCCAAAGCCCGGTCTGAGGCAAGTGTTTCCTTGACAGAACGGGCGGAAAACGCTAAGATATAGGCGGGAGTTGATAGAGCATGAACATGGACGAGCTGGTCAAACGGATCAATGAGCTTGCGCGCAAGGCAAAAGCCGAGGGATTGACCGAGGAGGAGACAAAGGAGCGCGCCGCCCTGCGGGAGCAATACATCGCCGCCTTCCGCAAAAATCTCTGCGCGCAGCTTGACAACACTTATATCCTCGAGCCGGACGGCACCAAACACAAATTAGGAATCGGGTAGGAGGCTGACGATTGGTTCGCCAGCCGACCTCCCACAGAACCGTGC
>JBJDYD010000150.1:0-6387 GCA_051867015.1 Faecousia sp.
CGTCGTGCCCTACGGGCTACCTACAGTTTTAAGCGTTACAGGCTACTACAGCTTAAATCGGCGGGCTGACGCATTTCGTCAGCCCGCCGAGATTTTTTATTTTTTCACAATGTTCTCAATATAGCGCATCAAAATCGTTGCGACCTGTGCTCTGGTGGCGTTGCCCTGGGGCAGGAGCTTGCCGTCGGAGCCGTTGATGATTCCCTCGCCGACCGTCCAGTACACCGCTTCCTTGGCATAGCCGCTGATTCTGTTCGCGTCAGGGAAACCGCTGAGGTCACCGCGCTTGCTTGTGTCGATGCCCTTCTTCTGCGCGTAGCGGAACAGGATCGCCGCCATCTGTTCGCGTGTGATCTTTCCCTCGGGATCGAATTTTCCGTTGCCGACACCGTTGACCACACCGTTTGCCGACGCCCACGCCACCGCGTCAATGTACCAGCTTCCGCTCTTTGCGTTCACATCCGAGAAGGTATTTTGATATCCTTTCGGCTGTCCTTCATACCGCCACAGCACCGTGACCAGCATGGCTCTCGTCATCGCCGTCTCAGGCTCGAAGGTGTTCCCACTCGTGCCGCCGAACAGCCCATGGGTCACGGCATAATCCACATACGGATGATACCATTCCTTTGTGTTGACATCCACAAACTTCTTACTCGGGCAGTCTTCCCCGCCGTTACAAGTTGCCGACGTCTCCGGATCGGTCGGTTCCGGATTGGTCGGCTCCGGATCGGTCGGTTCCGGATCGGTCGGTTCCGGGTCGTCCGGCTTCGGTTCTGTCGGTTCCGGGTCGTCCGGCTTTGGGTCTGTCGGTTCCGGATTGCTCGCCTCTTGCCCAACGGTGATTCGCGTCTGCTGCTCGATCAAGCCCAGCTTCACGCAAATATCTGCCGCGCCGTCTCCGATCGCCGTAATCACACCGCTCTCATTCACCGCCGCGACCGTTTCATCGCTGCTGCTCCATTCACAGCCTGTATTCTCGATTGTGATCGGCACGTAGAAACCGGAATTGGAAGCAACGACGGTTGCCTGCGCCGTTTCCCCCTTAAGAATCGGATTCGACGTTAATTTCACTGTGAAATTGATCGTATACGGCGCATTGGAGCCTCCGAAAGCGAATGAAACGCCCGCGGAGATCGTCGCTTCAGGAATCTCGTACAGCCCCGCGCTGATTGTCTCAGTCACGGTTTTGTCTGCAAGCTTTTCGGCAACATCAGCTTCTTCCACGCCGAAGTTCTGCACCCAGTAATATACATTTCCGATTCGGAAGCAGCCGATCCCGATCGACCGGAAGTTGGAAGTAAGGATATTCGCTTTATGTCCCTCCGAATTCATCCACGAATTCATAACCTGTTCCGCCGACGATTGCCCTGCCGCAATATTCTCGGCGTAGATTTTGGGATCCATTTCAAAAATGCAGGCGCCGTCCGGCCGTGTATGGGAGAACAGGATCGAGATCTCGGCAGCTCGTTTCATAGCGCAATCTATCAGGGTCTGATCCATCTGCAAGGGGGCTAAGCCCTGCTTCCCTCTCTCCTCGTTGACCAGTTCAAGTACGCGATACGATTCCGTATAGCTGTCGGTTCCCGTAATATTGATATCCTGTATCCGCGCCAAGCCGTTGGTGCCGAATTTGCTCAATTCCGGATTCGCGCAGAGCAGCAGCGTATCCGCGGGGAACGCGACATTGTGCACATAGGTCGTTGTTGCGGGGAGCAAAACTTGTTTCAGGCTGCTGCAACCGTAAAATGAGGCTCGTTTAATGTCCTCCACCACCGGAAGCGTAACCTCCTCCAGTGCAGAACAATTCATCAGCGCCTGAAACGGAATCAGCTTCAAGCCTTCGCCCGTAAAGGAGCGCAGCCTTCGGCATTCCCCGAAACAGCCGTTGCCGATCTCCTCCACATTCTGCGGAAGCGTGACCTCCGTGAGTGAGCTGCAATAGGCAAAGGTACGCGCGTAGAGGCGGAACGGAGTTGATGGAAAATGGATCTCCGTCAGGCTTGTGCAGCCTTCAAACATCTCATAAGAAGTGCTCTCCAGTCCCGTCCCAAAGGTCACCGACTGCAAAGACGCGCCGTAAAATGTGAAATCTCCCGCTTCGGTCACGCTGTTCGGGATTGTCACCGAGGTCAGTCCGGCATCCTGAAATGCAGAAGAGCCCAGCGTTTCCACGGAACTTGGGAGCTTGATCTGTTTAAGCGAGGCTGCGTTTGCAAAGGCGAGGTCTCCAACCTTTGTCACCGTCGCCGGCATCGTAAAGGAATCGGCAGAAGCCCCCTGCGGATAGGCAAACAGCGTCTTTCCTGCATCTGTATAGAGCACACCCGCAGAGGCGGTATAAATCGGATTGCCGTCCTCCACGGTAAATGCCTCGATCGGCGTTTTGAAAAACGCAAGGCTCGAAATGTCGGTAAGCTGCTTCCACACCTCAAACGACGTGATACTCGTGCCCTGAAATGCGTAGTCTCCGATCGTCGTAACACCGGGCGCGGTTATCGAGACAAAGGCGGAGCAGTCCCCGAACAGACCGTAAGGTATCTCCCCTACCGACGCAGGAAGTACGGCGGCGGTCAGCGAAGTGCAGCGGATAAACGCCATTTGCCCAATCGCTGTCACCGTGTCCGGAATTGAAATTTCGCTCAGAGAAGAAAGGTTACAGAAAGCAAATTGCGAGATGGAGGTCGCACCTGAGCAGATCGTAACTTTCTTCACAGAAGCGGCAAGGTCATACCACGGAGCATCGCTTAACCCCGCAAATTCCGTCATAGCGCCCGTACCGGAAATGACAAGCTCGCCGTCAGAGAAACTCCATGTCAGCGTCTCGCCGCAGCTTCCTTCCGTAGCCGTTCTTTTCGGATACGATTGACGAGAAACACTTCCGTCAAATGTATAGCCGTTCGGTGCTTCTAAGTCTGACAGCGTCTCCAAGCTTTCCCGGTCAATGTCTTCGGAAACAGCTGTAATACTGTCAATAAAACCGTTTTCCTCCGCCTGCACGCCGAGCGGCAGTATGGAGAGCAGCAAAGACAGTAGCAGCAAAACAGATAATACATGTTGCTTCATAACGTTCCTCCTATTCCTGAATCAATCATACTAACTGTCGAAATCAAAAAACATGCGGATTTAGATTGAGATAGTCAACGTACCGAAAGCGTACACCGTTTTCCTCAAAAACCTCTGATTCGGATGTAATTTTCCAGTTCGGAAATTCGTCGAGGTTCGGAAAAAAGCGGTCGGCGGGCAGCGTACACAGCGTTTGTGTCACGAATGCACGGCGGCAGTAGGGCAAGAGCGCCTCATAGAGTGACGCGCCGCCAATCAGACAGACCTCGTCCGTCGGTAGCTCCTTGACCGCCTCCAGCAGTGCCGATACGGAGGAAAAGACCTCCGCGCCCTCGACGCGGTAGTTCGGATCGCGCGAGAGAATCAAATTGCGCCTATGCGGAAGCGGACGGGAATGCGGTAGCGATTCGAGGGTTTTGCGCCCCATAATGACGGTTTTCCCCTCCGTCAGCTCGCGGAAACGGCGCAGATCAGCAGAAATCGAAACAAGCAGCCGATTTTCCCGCCCAATCCCCCAGTTCTCAGTAACATTGACAACAGCGTCCATAATGGTATTCCTCTCTGCAAACCTTAACAGGGGTTGCCAAACTTTTGTCCCTAATCGTTTGGATTGCCACGACCCCTTCGGGGGCTCGCAATGACACCGAAGACTGTCCGATTTGTCATTGCGAAGCCGGTGCGCACACCGGCTGTGGCAATCTCATGCCGTCAGCCGGCGTCAGACTGCAACGGGAATCTTCTCCCGAAATTCGTGATATTGATAGTTTTCAAGGCGGAAATCGTCCACGGTGAATTGATAAAAATCCTTCACATTTTGGTTGACATAAAATCTTGGTGCGGGTAACGGCTCGTTTTGCAGCAGCTTCTCCACCAGCGGCACATGGCGGTCATAGATGTGGCAGTCCGCAATCACATGCACCAGCTCGCCCGCCTGCAGACCGCTGACCTGCGCGAGCATATGCACCAGCACGGCATACTGCACGACATTCCAGTTGTTTGCCGTGAGCATATCCTGCGAGCGCTGATTTAAGATGGCGTTGAGCGTGTTGCCGCTGACATTGAAGGTCATGGAATAGGCACAGGGATAGAGCGCCATTTCGTGTAAATCCTCAAAATTATAGAGATTCGTCAAAATTCTGCGGCTGGCGGGGTTGTGTTTGAGGTCATACAGCACGCGGTCCACCTGATCGAATTCTCCCTCGGGGTAGCGGTGCTTGACGCCGAGCTGATAGCCGTATGCCTTGCCGATGGAGCCGTTCTCATCCGCCCAGCTGTCCCAGACATGACTGCCGAGGTCGCGGACATTGTTGGACTTTTTCTGCCAGATCCACAGCAGCTCATCCACGCAGGAGCGGAAATAGGTACGGCGCAGGGTCATAATGGGAAATTCCTCCCGCAGATCATAGCGGTTCACAATGCCGAAGCACTTGACCGTATGCGCGGGCGTACCGTCCTGCCAGCGCGGACGCACATCAAGGTCGGTATCCCAAACGCCCTCCGAGAGGATCTTTTCGCAGGTCTCGCGGTATAAAACATCTGCCTTACTCATTTGTCATCACCCTTCCAAGCATACCAAATTCCCCACGGCTTGTCAACCAAAGAAACGGAGCGCCGTTTCCGACGCTCCGAAGTATTTTTACTTTCTCTTGATCTGTTGCAGCAGCTCGACGGTCTTTGCGGTGTTCATTGCGATGCTGCGGAGGTTCGTTGCGTTATTCAGCGCGATCATGCCGCCTGCGACAACAATGAACCCAGCCAAAACGCTGCTTAAGATGCACAGAATACCGTACAGCTCGCCATCGCGGTAACCGAACATCTCAATGCCATACACCACACCGGTAATGACGATCCCCGCAAAAATAATCCAGAGGATCACACGCATAAAGACGATCCAGCCCATACCCTTGCCGGTTTTACCGCTGAATTCATTACTCGGCGCGGCAGGCTGCTGCGGATAGGCAGGCTGTGGGTAGCTCGGATTTGTATAAACAGGAACTGCTTGCGGCTGGGGAGCACTTTGCCGCTGCTGGGGAGCGCTTTGCTGCTGGGGGACGCTTTGCTGCTGCGGAGCACTTTGCTGCTGCACCTTCTCAGGTTTGGTCGACTTGCCGCAATAGGGGCAGAAAGCTTCGTCGCCGCTGATGTACTTGCCGCAGCTGGAACAAACGATCATTGCCATGGTATCATACCTCTCTTTTTCAGTATCGGGATGCCGTATTTTTATTATAAAATGCTGTTTTGTCCGTGTCAAGCAGAAACCTGTTTGTCACTGAAAAAACTGCTCCCCGTTCGTAAAACACAGGGAGCAGTTTTGATAGCCTTCAAGCTTTCTTTTCCGCAACATCAATGCGGTTCAGTGCGCGGGAGAGCTTTGCCTTTGCAAGGGCGATGTCGCGCTCCTCCTGCGCCTGCGCAAGACGTTCCTCCGCGCGTTTCTTGGCGGATTCGGCGCGTTCAACATCAATTTCATCTGCGTATTCAAAGGTTGTCGCGACCAGCCGCACCTCGCCGTTTTCTACGCTGATAAAACCTCCTCCGCAGGCGGCATCCCTTGTCGCGCCGTCCTTGGTGACGGAGACCATGCCGACATCAAGCGCGGCAATATAGTCCACATGACCTGCGCGGAGGCTGACATAGCCCTCGCTTGTGCGCAGACGAAGCGCCTCCGCCTGTCCGTCAAAGAGGCTGCCGTCAGGCGTGACGATCTGGAGTCGGAAGCTGCTCATTGCGCAGCACCCTTTCTCGCCTTCTCCACCGCCTCGTCGATTGTACCGACGAAGAGGAACGCGGACTCGGGCAGGTCGTCATGCTTGCCCTCCAGGATCTCCTTAAAGCCGCGGATCGTCTCCTTGATGGGGACATATTTTCCCTCATAGCCCGTGAACTGCTCCGCAACGGAGAAGGGCTGCGACAGGAAGCGCTGGATCTTTCTCGCACGGGAGACGGTCAGCTTATCCTCCTCAGACAGCTCATCCATGCCCATGATCGCGATAATGTCCTGCAACTCCTTATAGCGCTGCAAAATACGCTGCGTCTCGCGGGCGACCTCGTAATGCTCCACGCCGACGATATCCGGCGTAAGGATACGGGAGGTAGATTCCAGCGGATCGACGGCGGGATAGATGCCCAAGGAGGCAATACCGCGGTCAAGAACCGTGGTCGCATCGAGGTGGGCGAAGGTCGTCGCGGGCGCCGGGTCGGTCAGATCGTCCGCGGGAACATAGACCGCCTGCACCGAGGTGATCGAGCCTTTCTTTGTGGAGGTGATGCGCTCCTGCAAAGCGCCCATTTCGGTCGCCAGGGTGGGCTGGTAGCCGACGGCGG
>JBJDYD010000151.1:0-6384 GCA_051867015.1 Faecousia sp.
CTACCGGGCGGCTTCGGGACTTTCACCCGTTAGAGTATGCGCCCGCCGGGCGCACGATGAAAAAGCACGGAGCGGGGAGGCTCCGTGCTTTTGGGTGTTGGGGTCGGTTTTATTCGGCATCCTCGTCTTCGACGGGGTTATAGTTGACGATTACGCCGATTTGGGTCAATGTGGCGACCTCCTTGACCTTGGTGCCGAAGGCGTTGATTTGCACCAATAGCGGGCAGGAGGCGAGGCATTCGATATCCTCGATGTTTTCATTATAGTCCACATCTACATAGGTCAGCTCCGGCAGACCCTTGAGCATGGAAATGTCCTCCAGCTGATTATAGGAGGCATAGAACTGCTGCAAATGCGCCGCGGCTTCAATCGTGGGGAGTGCGGTGATCTCGTTGCGGCTGATGTCAAGGTAGGTCACATTGACAAGGGCGGACAGAACCTCCACGGAGGTAAGACTGTTTTCCGCAAGCTCTAAACGCGATAGCTTTGCGCAGCCGGAAAGCGGGCTGATATCCGTGATGCCGTTTTTCGAAGCGGTAAAGGTCACGAGCTTCGGCATGGAGGAGAGGGCGGAGACGGAGGTAATACGGTTATCCCCGGCGCGCAGCGTCTCTAACTTTGTGCAGCCGGAAAGCGGCGCAAGATCACTGACACTGTTTTCGGAGATATCCAGCTCCGTCAGATCAACTGCGCCTTTGAGGGCGGAGAGGGAGGAGACGGCGTTGCTGTGCAGATCGAGCACGGTCAGCTTTTTCAGCTCCGCGAGCGGGGAGATATCGGAAATGCTGTTCTGCGAGAGATCGAGGACGGTCAGCTCCGAAAGCGCCGAAAGGGGCTGAATGTTGGAGATCCCGCAGCCGCTCAGATTCAGGCTCGTCAGCGAGGACAGCCCTCCGATATAGCCGACCGCCTCAGACGACAGCAGACAGCCGCTCAGATCGAGGGTTTCCAATGAGGACAGCTCTGTCAGGAAGGAATAGTCCGTCATGACGCCGATGTGGATGTTCAGCGTGGTCAGATTCTTAAAATAGCGCAGATCGCTGAGGTCTGTCATGGTATCGGGAACCGTCAGCTCCGTGATCGTCCAGAGGTCATCGGTCATGACCGGCTCGGTGCGGGCGATATAGAGGGTGTTGCGGACATAGCTCTCCAGCTCGGGGCTTGTAAAGCTGACCTCTTCCACAACACCGACGATCAGATAATCCGCTTCAACCAACGAACTGACAAGGTTGTTTTCGCCGACCAAGATGGCGGAGATATGCGTTTTGCCTGCCGGAAGCGTGATCGGTGAGGTATAGGCTTCCGTTTCCACGGAGGGATACTGCTCCGTTGTGGAATAGTAGATTTGACCGCCATTTCCGGAAAGGCTAAGCTCGATATACTCGTCATACTCTCCGCTTTCGTATGAGAACGCAGGCGCGGCAGGACGCATTGCGTCGATTTCTGCGCGGATCGCGGGATCGGTGATGCTGTCAAGCATCTTTTGCGAGTCAAGCAGCTTGTCCTGCGCGACATAAACGGAGGAGAGCTTGCAGTAAAGCTCCACGGAAGGTGCGGTACGGATGGCACTGACGAGAGAACGTTCTGCTTTGGTATAGCTGCCGTCTGCGATGCAGGCGTCCGCAAGCTTTAAAACGTATTCCGGCGTTTGGGGATCCAGCTCCGCTGCGGTTTCATAACGCTTGACCGCGCGGTCATATTTCCCGTCCGCCATCGCATTGTCACCGAGAGAGGCGAAATTTTCCGCCGTCCAAAAGAAGTGCAGCAAGCCGAATACCAACCCGCCGAGCAAAAGCAGGACGAGCAATATAATCAAAGCCTTTTTCATATTCAGGACTCCAATCTTATATTCAATCCATTTTATTATACCCGCAGTCTTTGAAGAAGTCAATAAAAAGCTGAAAATCATCGAAAGAGGTGCTTTTTGATTGCAAGGCGGCGAAAGATGTGGTATAATTGCTGCGTTTTAGGAAGCGGCTTTTCGGCTGCGCATTTTTTTGCAAAGGACGCGAATGACTTGCACAAGGAAAAAACCTCGCTGCTGCAAGGCTCGATTTGGAAAGGCATGACCGCGTTTGCCCTTCCGATCCTCCTTGGACAGATTTTTCAGCAGCTCTATAACACAGCGGACGCGCTGATCGTCGGGCGGTACCTAAGCGACGCGGAATATGCGGCGGTTACCTCAACGGGCAGCCTTGTGTTCCTGCTCGTCGGCTTTTTCGGCGGTATTTCCGTCGGCGCGGGTGTGGTAATTGCCCGGTATTTCGGCGCGAAGGACGAGAACAAGCTCCGAATCTCCGTGCATACGACGGTCTTTTTCGGCATTGCGGCGGGACTCTTCCTGACCGCGTTCGGCATTCTCTTTACGCCGTGGCTGCTGAAGGTTATGGGAACGCCGCAGGAAATCATGCCGTATTCCGTCTTGTATTTCCGCTTTTATTTTGCGGGGGCGTTGGGAATTGTCCTATACAATCTCTGCATGGGCATCCTGCGCGCGGTGGGCGACAGCACCCATCCGCTGTATTATCTGATCATCTCCTCTATCATCAATATCGTATTGGATCTTCTTTTTGTCGGTGTGCTGCGCTGGGGTGTGTGGTCTGCCGCGCTGGCTACGGCGATCTCCCAGATGATCAGCGTGCTCCTTTGCATGTATCGGCTGCTTCACTATCAGACGAGCTATCAGCTTAAGCTGCGGCAGCTCCGCGCGGACTTTCCCATGCTGCGCGAGATTATTCATTACGGTCTGCCCTCCGGCGTTCAGAACTCCATCATTGCCTTTGCCAATGTCATTGTGCAGTCAAATATCAATTCCTTTGGGCAGGACACCGTCGCGGGCAGTGGCACCTATGCCAAATTAGAGGGCTTTGCCTTCCTGCCGATCACCTGCTTTGCCATGGCGCTGACCACCTTTGTCAGTCAGAACCTCGGCGCGAAGCAGCATGAGCGGGCGAAGAAGGGAACACGCTTCGGCATCCTCTGCTGTGTGGTCATGGCGGAGCTGATCGGCGTGGCGCTGATGGTGTTCGCGGAGCCGCTGATGGGCTGCTTCACGGACAATGCGGAGGCAATCAAGATCGGCGCGCAGCAGGCAAGGGTCGAGTCGCTGTTCTTCTGTATGCTCTCCTTTTCCCATTGCATTGCGGCGATCCTGCGCGGCGCGGGCAAGCCGATGGTGCCGATGTTCGTCATGCTTGGCACATGGTGCGCCATTCGCGTGGCGTATATCTCCATCCTTGTGCCGATTGTGAAGGAGAGTTGGGTGATCTTCAGCGCCTACCCCGTGACATGGACACTCAGCAGCATCATTTTCCTTGTCTATTACTTAAAGTCAGACTGGCTGCATGCCTTTGAAAAACGAGAGAAAGTGCCGGAAAATGCAGCATAGCTTCGAGCGAAGGTATGTCATTTTTGCTTGAAATCTTGCAAAATATATCGAATTGCTTGACAATTTGCGCGCTGTGCAGGTAAAATAACGTTATACAAAAAGAAACGGAGGAGATCCGATTGTTTTGCAAAAGATGCGGCGCACAGCTTCCTGCAGACGGCTTATTTTGCACGAATTGCGGCACTCGAAACGAAACACAAGGTGAGAAGCGTCATCGGGAGCAGGTGGCGACTTCCAAGCTTGTGCGGGAGCAATTCATTGCACCGACGCCGCCGGACGATCACAAAAACGATAAGAGCAATCGCGGGCTTACGGTTGCACTGCTCAGCGTACTTCTTGCGATTTTTGTGATTTGTATTGCCTTGCTCGTGGTTTTACTGAATCACAGAACGGATAAAACAGACACGGGCGTGACGGCTGAGAATACCGTTCAGACGGATGCAGAGACAGAGAAGACGAGCGCGCCGACCGAACCGGAGACGGAACACACTACAGAACCTGAGACGGAACAGACCACAGAACCGGAGACGGAACAGACCACGGAACCGGAAACGACCGAAGCACTGCAGTCCTCAAGCGGCGGCTTTGGGGAGTATGTGTATGACGGAGACTACCTGATCATTGGAAGTGACAGCCGTTATATCACGGAGGATGACATTTCGTGGATGACGGAGCGCGATATGCAGATGGCAATCAACGAAATCTATGCCAGAAACGGCAGACGCTTCAACTCTCCGGAGATACGAGCATATTTTGAATCGAAAAGCTGGTATCACGGTTCGATTCTCCCCGATGATTTTACGGAGGGAATTCTGAACGAATACGAACGGGCGAATATTGCTTTCCTGCTCGAACATCAAAACGGGTAGCGTAAAAAGGAAACAGCATATAGGAAACCTCCGATGAAAGCCTGCATAGGCTGATTTCATCGGAGGTTTTTATAGAATACAAAGCGGAAATCAGGTGCATTTCTCTCGCAGTACAGCACGCCAAGTTATGTATAGACAACAGAGGCTGATCTATTCTGTCTCAAAGCCGAGGATCAGACCGCCCTTTTCGGCATAGAAGCTGCACAGACCGCCGGTTTCTCCGATGGTGATTTCCGCGTTCGGATATTGTGCGCGAATCAGTGCGCGCAGCTGCTCTGCGGCGGGGAGATTGCAGCAATGGTCGAGACGGACGGCGCCGCCTTGATAGCCCATTTCCGACATATGGCTTACAAGCTTCTCCAACGCTTTCTTTTCTCCTCTGCACTTACTCAGCGTTTCCAGTTCCCCCTGTGCGCTTGCACGGCCGAGGACGCGCATTCCCAAGGCACCGGAGATTTTTGCGAGCAGCGGATTGACCCGTCCGTTATTTGCAAGGTTATTCAGAGACTGCAAAGCAAAGAGCAGACGCGTCTTCTTTTGATAGGCGCATACTTCGCGGTAGACTTCCGCAGGCGTCTTGCCACGGGTAAGAAGCTGCGCCGTGCGCTCAATCAAAAGCTGCATCTCTCCGCCGGTCGAAAGAGAATCCACGAGAAAAACGGTGCGGTTCGGATGCGCCGCTTCATAGTCTTCTTTTGCCAAGCGCGCGGCATTATAGCTGCCGGAGAGCTTGCTTGTGATGGTAAAACAAAAGACGGCCTCCGCCTCGCCGAACACCGCGAGCCAGTCCGCCACGCTCGGACAGGCGGTGGAGGACTTTCCCTTATAGTCCTGTAAATAGGAGATCATCTCCGCAACATTGAGCGCGGCATGATCCACAAACTCCCGCTCAGCCGTGATAATCTTCAACGGCACGGTGGCAAACGCAAGCTGCGAGTCGACATGATTTATGTTGGCGCTGGAATCCGTAACGATCCGATAGCTCATTTATTTAGAACCTCACAATCTATTTCAAAGAACGATATTATAGGTTTTTTAAAAACCCTTAACGCTGTAGATAATATCATATTTAGGGCGCGGTGTCAAGGCATTTTCCTGCGCTTTTCCCGATTGACAATTTGGACTGCACGAAATATAATATAAGGCATGGATACGAAAATGAAGGAGAGGCTGGCAGACGCAATGCAAGCGTTTCGGCTGCCGCGCTATGCGGAGCTGACCGATGTCGGTCTATATTTGGAACAGGTAACGGAATATATCAATGGCTTTCTCCGGCCGCTCGGCTGCGTGGAAATCACCGGCTCGATGATCCGCAACTATGTGAAGAAAGGCTTGGTTGCAAATCCGGTAAAGAAACGCTATTGCGCGGATCAGATCGCGCATTTATTTGCCATTGCGGTGCTGAAGCAGGTGCTTTCGCTGGAGAATATCGGCGAGCTGTTTCGCAGGCAGGGCGAAACCTATGACAATAAGGTCGCTTATGACTATTTCTGCATGGAATTGGAAAATTTGATTTATTTCCGATTCGGGCGGAAGGAGATTGTCGCGGACATCGGCGTGACCTCCACCGTGGAAAAGGAGATGCTGCGCAGCGCGATCATTGCCGTCTCGCACGAAATATATTTGAATGCATGCTTCCGTCTTCTTGCGGAATGAACGCAACAACCGCTCCTCGGGATTTTTCGGGGAGCGGTTGCACTTTTTTGCGAAAGCTTTGTGAAAAGACGGTGTGGGAATGTATCCGCTGAGCGCGAAGCAGAAGTGAGCGGGTATGAAGAAGCTTATACGCACATGGTAGTTTCTGCACGCGGCGGAGACATGTCCCGCCCTACAGAGTCAGGTGTGCTTATCGTGGTGCATACATGAGATTGCCACGGCGCAAGCGCCTCGCAATGACAAGGGAGGGTAGCCCACTTTGTCATTGCGAGACCGGTGCGCACCACGGTCGTGGCAATCTTTGGCTGTAGGCTTGTACGCACTTGATAGTTCTGCACTTTTTAAATCCGCGCGGAGCGCTCCAAAGTCATTCACCATTCACTCTTAGCCCTTCGTCCCAAAGCCTCATAGGGTGCCTGCACGCGGGCGGCTGATAGCCGCCCCTACTAGCCTGTAACGCTTAAAACTGTA
>JBJDYD010000152.1:0-30829 GCA_051867015.1 Faecousia sp.
ATCATCTGTCCAATTTCTACCCCCTCTGTGTCCAATTTAAGCTTACCACTTCAGAAGATACTGTTCCGCGCATCGGGATTTTTTTCAACATAAGGCTTCCCTTTTGGAAAAGAATGAGATATAATAAACTATATTTTACAATTTTTACAATTCCGAGGAACAAAACATAAAAGCAATCGTCCCAATACAGGAGATTTCCTGCGCCGGTAAATGCGCACAGACCCATGCGCTGCCTGCTGCGGGATATGCTGTTATGGCGCTCCGCACGACTGCCGCTGCTCCGAATGTCCACCGCCGCAGCTCCATTTCGAAGAAACGCTCCCGGAAGCGATCATGCGTCTGCACTGTCAGCCGCAAGAGGAGGAATTCCCATGACCGATGAATCTACGCCGCTGCGCCGCTCTCCCAAAGAGAGACTGCCGCTGTTTCTTTCCTTCTGTCTGCCGTTCCTGATTGCCTGTATCGCGCTGGCAATTGCGGGGCTGTACCCGTTCGGGAACGGGCAGATCATGGCGCATGACGGATGGCATCAGTATTATCCGTTTTTCCGTGCCTTCCGCGAAAAGCTGCTCTCGGGCGGCTCCTTGCAATATACATGGGATGTCGGCGCGGGTACGGGCTACACTTCTCTGTTCGCTTATTATCTCGCAAGCCCGCTCAATCTTCTGAGCCTGATCGTTCCTGCCGCTTATCTGCGCGAGCTGTTTGCTTTTTTGACGGTTCTGAAGCTCAGCCTTGCGGGACTGTTCTTCGGCGTTTATCTGAAAATTGTCTACCGCAAAAATGATATCGCAATCCCGTGCTTTGCCATGCTGTATGCCTTTTGCGCATGGACGTGCGGCTACTATTGGAACTTGATGTGGCTGGATGTCTTCGCGCTGCTGCCGCTGCTGGTGGCGGGAACGGTGAGCCTCCTGCGGGAGGGAAAGTTCCGCCTGTATGTATGCGCGCTTGCACTGAGTCTGTGGTGTAACTATTACCTCGCCTATTTCTCCTGCATTTTTGTGCTGCTGTGCTTCATCGGCTTCTGCATTTGCTGCCCGAACGGCTTTCAGGGCTTTTGCCGCCGTTTCCTGCGCATCGGGATTTGTACGCTGCTTGCCTTCGGCATTGCTGCGGTTCTCTTGCTTCCGACCATGCTGGCAATGCAGACGACCTACTCTGCTACGGCAAAGGAGGTCCGCCTACTCTCTTTGAATATGGTCACAGGGGCGTCGGGCGTGATCTCGGAGTCGCGCGGGCTGTGGGAAACGCTGAAAACCGAGACTTTCCCCGGACTTCTGAGCGCGCTGCGCAAGACACTCGTCCAGCTCCTGCCGCCGCCGGATATTACCAAAATGAGCGGACAGCCGAATCTGTATTGCGGCTTCTCCGTGCTGCTTCTCGGGATCTATTACTTCTGCTGCCGCAAGATCAAGCTGCGCGAAAAGCTCTATAACCTGTTTCTGCTTTTGTTTTTCCTGCTTAGCTTTATCTTCCGTATTCTGGATTACGCATGGCACGGATTCCACTTCCCCAATATGCTGCCTTACCGCTTCAGCTTCCTCTTCAGCTTTGTCCTGCTCGGCATGGCATACCGTGCATATCAGCAAATGCGCAGCTTCAAGAAATGGTATCTCTGCCTGATCGTACCGATTGCAGTGCTGTTTGTTGTGAATCTGATTGGTATGGAGGGCGTGGGCGGACTCAAATGGTTCCTGACCGGCATGGTTCTTGCCGGTATGCTCCTTTATTTTCTCCTCTATTCCCGCAAGGGAAAACGGCGCACCCTCGCAACGCTCCTTTTGCTGGCGATCTTTGTCTGCGAGGCGGTGCTCTCCTTTGCCTGCGGCGTGAACAAGGTCGGCGTGACAACCCGCACCGCTTATCCGAAGGAGGCGGCGAATGTGCAGGCGCTGCTGGAATATGCCGAGGAGCGGGATCAACAGAGCGGAACGCTGTTCTCACGCACCGAGGTTACAAATACCCAGTCGCTCAATGACGGCGCGCTCAACGGCTATCACGGCGTGAGTATTTTTACCTCGTCCGCCAATGTCAATTTCAACCGCTTTTCCCGCGCCCTCGGGCTGTCCTCGTGGCCGGGCAGCAATCGTTACGCCTACTATGAGGGCACGCCGTTTGCGAATATGATGCTTGGCATCCGTTATTTGATTGACCGAGACGGACAGCACCGCAACCGTTCGTATAACAAGCTGCTCGCCTCGGCGGGAGAGGTCAAGCTGCTCGAAAACAACGCCTATATCGGACTCGGCTTTATGGTAAATGAGGAGCTTGCCGATTTTGTGCGCAAGAAAGATGTGACGGATCCGATTGGGGAGCAGTCTGAACTGTTCTGCCTCGCGACGGGCTTGGACGGCGAGCTGTATACGGAAATCGACTATGACTCGCTGATCGAATCGGAGCACTGCACCCTCAAAATAAGAGATGCGCAGATCAAGCAATTCGCCTTCAACGCAAAGGAGGCGGAACAGAATGAGCAGATCAGCATTGTCTACACCATCGCGCAGGACGGGCTTTACTGCGCCACAACGAGGAACAGCGAGGCAGAGACTGTGTCCGTCTATCTCAACGGCACCTTCCTTTTCTCGCGGAACATTAAGGCGCGCTCCCTCTTCAGCATCGGCGACCTGCAGGCGGGCGACGAGCTGAAATTTACCTATACTGCCGAAGCGGGAGACGAGGGGACAATCCGCCTGAACGTTGCGCGGATAGACAGCGATCTGTTCGATGCGGGCTTTGCCAAGCTTGCAGACGAGCCGTGGGTGCTGACGGAATTCTCTGACACCTACCTCTGCGGCACGGTGACGGCAAAGCAGGACGGTCTGTTCTATACCTCCGTCCCTTATGAACCGGGCTGGAAAGCCTATGTGGATGGAGAGGAAGTGACGCTTGCAGAGGGGTATGATGCGTTCAGTGAAGATGTAAAGCTGACCGACGCGGTGATCTCCTTCCCGCTGACGGCTGGAGAGCATACAATCGAGCTGCGCTATGAAGCGCCCGGCTTGAAGGTCGGTGCGATCGTCTCCGTTGTGAGTCTGTTGATTTTTGCACTGCTGCTGTTCGTAAGGAGGAAAAAATACACCCTCCTGCCGCCGCCGGAGAAGGAGCTTTGTCCGCTGCCCTGTGAAACGGAGGAGCCGGAGGAGGCTGAAGTTCCGGAAGAGGAGAATGCGTCACAGTGTGACGGCTTCCCGGAGCTGTTTGGGGAGGATGATACGACGGCGCACCTGTTCCAAGAGAACGGCGAGGAAGGTGCGTACGATGCGGATTTCCTTGAGAAGCTGGATCAGCTGCCCTATTTCCAAAATTCCGGAGAAGAGACCGAAATCACCGAAGCGGAAAACCCGCCGGAAACAGACGAAAGCTGCAAAGAAGAAAAAAACGAATGACGCGCAATTGATGGATATGAGAATCCTCCGTATGATCGAAACCATACGGAGGATTCAACGTTTTGTGCCCGCAGTGAGCTTATTTTGAAAGGAATGCGTAGAGCAGCACGATTGCGCCGAGGGCGATGCGGTACCAGCCGAACACGGTAAAATCGTGCTTTTTGATGTAACCGACAAGGAATTTGATGGCGAGCACCGAGACGCCGAACGCGACCGCCATGCCCAGCAGGAGAACGGCAAGCTGCGTGCCCGTAAAGGCGAAGCCGAATTTGACGATCTTCAACAGCGACGCGCCGAACATCACGGGGATTGCGAGGAAGAAGGTGTATTCCGCCGCCAGACCGCGCGAGGCTCCGAGCAGAATGCCGCCGAGGATGGTCGCGCCGGAACGGGAAGTGCCGGGGACGAGGGCGAGCACCTGAAAGATACCGATGAGCGCGGCGTCCTTCCATGTCAGCTCAGAAAGCTTGTTGATGCGCGGCGTGCGGCGTTTGTTGTATTGCTCGATGAGAATAAAGCCAACGCCGTAGAGGATCAGCATCAGCGCCACAACAACGGGCGTGTAAAGATGCGCATCCATCCAGTCATCCAGCGGCAGACCGACGATGATTGCGGGCAGGCAGGACACGGCGATCTTGAGCCAAAGAATGATCTTATCCATGTAGCAATGGTTATCGCAAAAACGCTGAATGCCGCAGATCATGCGGTTGGAGCTTGCCTCCGCAAAGTAGGAGCGGCGGTGCCGATTTGCTTTGGTGTGGAAGGGCCAGAGCTTCTTAAAGTAGAGCACGATAACCGCGAGGATTGCGCCGAATTGGATCACGACGGTGAACATATTCATGAATTCGGCTGTCAAAACGGGGTGGTTTTCTGTTTTCCAAAACGCATCCACTAAAATCATATGCCCCGTACTGCTGATGGGGAGCCATTCCGTTATGCCCTCGACGATGCCGAGAACAATGATTTTGAGCCATTCAAGGAATTGCATTGTTCAACCTCTTTTCATTTCATTTTATGATTCCTTTGATCAGTATAGCACATCTCTTTTCAAATGTCAAAAGTGCCTCGAAGGATTCGAGGCACCAAGGAATTACGCTGCTTCCAACCAATGCACAAGACGCATGAGAAGTGTCACGCCCTCCGCGCGGGTCAAGCTGTCTTGCGGACGGAGGGTGCCGTCGGAATAGCCTGTGAGGAGTCCAACCGCCTGCGCCCAGCGGATCGACGCCGCCGCATAGCCGCTGATATCGGCGCTGTCGGAATAAGGAAGCTCTGAAGCTGCGGGCAGCTCGCCTTGCGACGCGGCACAGCGCATCAGCATCGCAATAAACTCCTCTCGCGTTACGCCGCGATCCGGGGCAAAGCGATCCTTGCCGATGCCGTTAACGATCCCCGCTGCCTTTGCCCATGCCACGGCATTGGCATACCAAGCCTCTGCGGGAACATCGGCAAAGGGAGCCTTCGCGGCAGAGGATGATGCACCAAAGGCGCGGGAGAGCATTGCCGCCGCCATTGCGCGGGACAGAAACGCTTCCGAATCGAAGATAAATGGGCGGACACCGTTGATGATCCCGCGCAACCCTGCCTCAGAGGCGTCCCCACGGTACCACGCGTTTAAGGGAATATCCGTGAAGAGATCGCCGGAAAAGACGGCAAGGAGCTTGCGGCTTTTTTCTGCCGTGAAGGTGTATTCGCGCTCCTTACTGCAAAGCGTACCGTTTTCGTCAAACCAGCCGACAAAGTCCGCCTTGCCCTGCGCCGTCACGGTCACACTCGCGCCGACCTCATAGGTGCCGCTGCCGCCTGCCGTTCCGGCGGAGGTAGCGCTTGCCTCGATCACTGCATGATACTCCCGCGCCGCTGCGACCGGAAGGAAGCCGGCATCACGCGCTTCGTTCACCTGCGTTTCGGGACTGTAGCGCCAAGCGTTTTCAGCGCTGATGCCGAAATAATAGTAGGGAATGTCTGCCGTGCCGTTTGCGGACATGCGGTAATCGCGCTGCGGATCGAAAATGTAATTGTCACCGTCAATGCAGAGCTCCGCCCAGCCATGGTGCCCGGAGCCGGTGCCGTAGCCCGCTTCAAAGATAAAATAGCCGGTATGGACGTAGGCGTCAACGCCGATGTAACGCGCCATGACCGCAAATACCGCTGCATAGTCATAGCAAATGCCTTCATGGTAAGCCATGCTGTGATAGGTGCGGTTAACGATCTCCCACGGCATTGCCTCTTGGAGACCCGGTTCATATGTAAGCGTATGCTGCGGCACAAAGCAGTCGTAGGCAGGCGCCCAGTTCTGTGAGTACGGCGCCCAGCTATAGTTGATGCAGCGGATCGTCCAGTCATACGCTGCCTTCAGCTTTGTATAATTATCGCTGCCGGCATAAGGGGTGAAAATATCCTCTAACATTTCGTCGAGCTCAAGATATCCGGTTCTCTGCGGATGCAGCTCTACGCTGTTCAGCAGCTCGCGCACCGCTGCTGCGGACATGGCATCGCCCGCAGCGGAAGCGGAAAGCAGCGGCAGACAGCCAAGCAGCAGGCACAATGCCACGGCAAAACTGAGTAAGCGCTTACATTTGCTCATAATTATCCCTCTGTTGCATCATTATTCGCTCTTATGTGGTTGCGGTCATTATTATAGCACTCAGCTTTCAAAATGCAAATATATTTTTTGAAAAAAGCCGTCAAAGCTGCCGCTTTCCTTGCATTCTTCGCGGGGTTCTGCTATACTATAAAAAGTATATTGCGGAGTTTCGGCTTTTCCGCGGAAAGATAAGGAAATACAGCATGGATAAAACAAAAACCTTTCAGGAGCTTGGAGTCAGTGAGGAGATTGTGCGAGCGCTCGAAAAAAAGGGCGTAGGACTGCCCACCAAGGTGCAGGAGGAGGCGATCCCTCCGCTGCTGGCGTGGAAGGATGTCATTGCCAAAGCGCCCACGGGCACGGGGAAAACCTTTGCCTTCGGCATCCCGATGATCGAACACATCGACGCAGCCAGTGAGGAGCTGCAGGGGCTGATTCTTGCTCCGACAAGAGAGCTTGCGCTTCAGATCGGCGACGAGCTGAACGGCTTGCTGCCCTACTATAATCAGACCATCCGCGTGACGGTGCTTTACGGCGGACAGCGGATGGAGCCGCAGATCAAGGCGCTGGCGCGGCATCCCCACATTGTGGTTGCCACCCCGGGCAGACTGACCGATCACTATAACCGCAAGAATCTCCGTTTGGACAAAATCAAAACCGTCATTCTCGACGAGGCGGATCGGATGCTCGATATGGGCTTCTTTGACGATGTGACGAAGATCCTCAACAGGATCAAAAACCGCGTCAATCTCGGCTTGTTCTCCGCGACGATCTCGCAGGAGGTTATGACCGTGAGTTGGATGTACCAGCGCGACGAGGTGGAGATCACCGTCAATCCCACGGAGGAGAGCAAGCCGGATATTGACCAGTATTCCATCACCGTTCCGCGACTGGAAAAAGAGGAGGCTATGCTGCGCATTCTTCGTTCCGGCGCGCTGGAACGCGTGATCGTGTTCTGCAACACAAAGGTCATGTGCCAGCGCCTCAGCGATGATCTGCGCCGCGCGGGCATTCAGGCGGACTGTCTGCACGGGGACATCAAGCAGGCGACCCGTGAAAAAACGATGGCCGCCTTCCGCAAGGGAAAGCTTCCCGTCCTGATCGCTACGGACGTCGCTTCGCGCGGCATTGACGTGGACGACGTGGACGGCGTGATTAACTACGACGTCCCTGACGAGAACGAATACTATATCCATCGCATCGGCAGAACGGGGCGCGCCCGTAAGAAGGGCATCTCCTTTACCCTCATCGGCTCCTTCCCCGAGAAAGCAAAGCTGGATGAGATTGCAAAATTCTCCGGCTTTGAGATTGCACCGATGATTTTCGACGAGTACGGCTGTCTGGTGCCCGCTCCCGCAGAGGAGAAGCATCCGCCGCGCAAAAAATTCTGATGCGCTCTGCGGAGGAGGAACTTCTGCTGCTGCGCTGCCGTCTCGGACAGAAGGTGTGCCCTCTGCGTGAAACGGAGTACCGACAGCTTGTTGCCTTGTTACGGCAGGCAGAGACTGAGGGAACACATACGCAGATCACGGCTGAGCTTCTGCGCACCTATGGCGTGGAAGCAGCGCTTTGCGAGCGAACGGCGGCGCTGCTGCATCGTGAGGAGGTGCTGCGCCAATATCTTGCAGGTGCCCAAGAGGTGACTGTGCTGACGCGCCTCGGCGCGGCTTTCCCGCAGCGCCTGCACGCGCTTGACACCGACTGCCCTCCGGCTCTGTTCTGCAAGGGCGACGTTTCACTGCTGCATACCCGCTGCGTTTCGCTCGTAGGCTCGCGCAGTCTTTACGCGCAGGGAAGCGCCTTTGCAGCGCACATCGGTGCGCTTGCCGCAAAAGAGGGCTTGACCCTCGTCTCAGGTGGCGCGGCAGGTGCGGACAGAACTGCGCAGGAGGCATGTCTGCGGGCGGGCGGCAGTGTTATTTGCTTTATTCCCGACGCGCTGGCGCGGTATCCCGTGCGGAGAAATCTGCTCCTTTGCAGTGACGAGGGCTATGAATTTGTCTTCACCCCTGCCCGCGCTCTGCGGAGGAACCTCTATATTCATGCACTCGGCGAAAAAACCTTTGTTGCGCAATGCCCGCAATGCCGCGGAGGCACATGGTCAGGCACGCGGGAGAACCTTCGGCGCGGGCTTTCCGAGGTCTACGCCCTACGGGACGGCTCGGAGGGGATCGCCGCCCTTGCTATGCTCGGTGCGACCCTGCTGGATGCGCCGCCCTCGGAAATTGACGGTCTGACGCCGATGCAGTTGTCCATTTTCAACTGAATTTTCCAAAAAACGCGAAAAACATAAAATTTCAGTTGATTTTGACAAAAACTTTCGCTATAATCTCCGTATGCTATTGTGTATCTAATTGACATACGGAGGTTATTCTGAAATGTGTGGTATTGTTGGCTACATCGGCGCGCAGCAAGCGGCGCCGATTTTACTCGACGGGCTTTCGAAGCTCGAATACCGCGGCTATGATTCGGCAGGTGTCTGCGTGTTTTCCGACACAGGCTTTCAGGTTGCCAAAACAAAGGGCAGGCTTGCCGCCCTGTGCGAGATGACGGAGAACGGCACGACCATCACCGGCACCCTCGGCATAGGACATACCCGGTGGGCGACCCACGGCGCGCCCTCAGACGAGAATTCCCATCCGCACCTTTCCACAAACGGTAAGATCTGCGTGGTTCATAACGGCATTATTGAAAATTATCTGGCTTTAAAGGAATTCCTGCTTGCGCAAGGTAAGACTTTCTTCTCGGATACCGACACCGAGGTTGCGGCAAATCTGCTCGAGTACTATTACGAGCAGGAGGGGGATCTGCGCGCCGCCGCCTGCCGCGCGGTGCGGGACTTGTCCGGCAGCTATGCCCTCGGCATTCTTTGCACGGATTATCCGGATTCCATGCTTGCCATCAAAAAGGACAGCCCGCTCATCTTCGGTTTCGGCAAGGGCGAGAATTTCATCGCCTCGGATGTTCCCGCGATTCTGCGTTATACGCGTGAGGTCGTCTATCTGAACGACGGCGAAATGGTCGAATTCAGCGCGAACAGCGTCAGCTTCTTTGATGCCCAAGGCAATGCTCTGCATAAGACGCCCGAGCATATCACATGGGAGATGTCCGCAGCGGAAAAGGGCGGCTACCCGCACTTTATGATGAAGGAGATCCACGAACAGCCCAAGGCGCTGCGGGACACCATCAGCCCGCGCATTAAGGACGGCAGAGTTGTCTTAAATGAGCTGACGTTAAGCCCGGACTATCTGCGCGGTGTCCGCCGCATTTACATCGTCGCCTGCGGCTCGGCATACTATGTCGGCTGCCTCGGCAAGTATATTTTGGAAAAGACCTGCCGTATTCCGGTAGAGCCGATCCTTGCGTCGGAGTTCCGCTATTCCGAGCCGGTATTGGGCGACGATACATTGGTGATTATCATCAGCCAGTCCGGAGAGACGGCGGACACACTCGCTGCACTCCGCGAGGCGAACACCCTCGGCGCACGGACGCTTGCCATTGTCAATGTCGTCGGCAGCGCCATCTCTAAGGCGGCGCATGACGTGATCTACACATGGGCAGGTCCTGAGATCGCCGTCGCCACGACAAAGGCGTATTCCACGCAGCTTTCGGTGCTGTATCTGCTCGCCCTATACATGGGAGATATCCTCGGCACGCTCTCCAATGAGGAATATAACGCCATGCTTGAGGCTTTGATCCGACTGCCCGAACGTCTTTCCGAGATCCTTACGGAGGAGAATCTTGCCGGCATCAAGGCGCTGGCAGACGAATATAAGGATCATCATGACGTATTCTTTATCGGACGCAATTTAGACAGCGCGACCTGTTTGGAGGGAAGCCTCAAGTTGAAGGAGATCGCCTATGTTCACTCCGAGGCATATGCCGCAGGCGAGCTGAAGCACGGCCCGATTTCGCTCATTGAGAACAATACCCTTGTCATTGCGGTTGCCGGCGTGCCTGCGCTGATTGAAAAGACAATGTCCAATGTCAAGGAGGTCAAAGCGCGCGGCGCGAAGGTTCTCGGTCTGACCTCGGTGAATTTCAAGGAGGAAATCGAAAAGACGGTGGATCGCTGCCTGCTGGTGCCGCAGACGCACCCGCTGCTCCAGCCGAGTCTGAATGTAGTCCCGCTGCAAATTTTCTCCTACTATGTTGCGCTTGCCCGCGGCTGCGATGTTGATAAGCCGCGCAACCTCGCAAAATCCGTCACTGTAGAATAAAAAAAGATGCAACCCCCATTGCCGCGCGCAATGGGGGTTCCTGCACGAGATTGCGAACCCGGTGTGCGCACCGGGTTCGCAATGACATTTTGGGACTTTTATATCACAAGCCGCATTGCACGAGGCAATGCGGCTTGTGAATTCTATGTATGGAGATTAGAAGATGCCCTGTTCCATCATGGCTTCGGCGACCTTCTTGAAGCCTGCGATGTTCGCGCCTGCCACGAGGTTGTAGCCTAAGCCGTATTCCTCAGCTGCTTCGGCAGAGACCTTATGGATGTTCTGCATCATCCGCTTGAGCTGGGAATCAACCTCCTCTGCCGTCCAGACCAGACGCTCGGAGTTCTGCGCCATCTCCAACGCGGAGACGCCGACACCGCCTGCGTTGACTGCCTTCGACGGGGCGACGATCATGTTCTTCTGACTCATCAGATAGTACAGCGCGTCGTTCGTGGTGGGCATATTGGCGACTTCGATGTAATACTTGACACCGTTGGCGACGATCTTCTCGGCGGAGTCCATCTTGACGTCGTTCTGCATGGCGGACGGCATGATGACATCGACCTTGACGCCCCACGGCTTCTCACCGGGGAAGAAGGGAACGCCGAACTTGTCCGCGTAATCCTTGACCTTATTTCTGCCGGAGTTACGCATGGTGACGAGGTATTCGATCTTCTCGTCGCTGGAGGAGACGCCCTCCTCGTCGTAGATGTAGCCGTCGGGACCGGAGAGGGTGACGACCTTTGCGCCGAGCTGCTTTGCCTTCTTGCAGATGCCCCATGTGACATTGCCGAAGCCCGCGCAGGCGATGGTCTTGCCCTTGATGTCCTCGCCCTCATGCTTGAGGACTTCCTCGAGATAGTACATTGCGCCGTAGCCGGTTGCCTCGGGACGGGTCAGGCTGCCGCCGTAGCTGAAGCCCTTGCCGGTGAGAACGCCGTTCTCCCAAACACCCTTGAGGCGGCGGTACTGACCGAACAGATAGCCGATCTCTCTGCCGCCAACGCCCATATCACCTGCGGGAACGTCGATGTCCGGCCCGATGTAGCGGTAGAGCGCGGTCATGAAGCTTTGGCAGAAGCGCATGATCTCCGCGTCGGACTTGCCGGCGGGATCAAAGTCGGAGCCGCCCTTGCCGCCGCCGATGGGAAGACCGGTGAGGCTGTTCTTGAAGATCTGCTCGAAGCCGAGGAATTTGATGATGCCGGGGTAGACGTTCGGCTGGAAGCGCAGACCGCCCTTATACGGGCCGAGGGCACCGTTGAACTGGCAGCGGTAGCCGATGTTGGTGTGGTAATTGCCATTGTCATCCATCCAAACGACGCGGAAGGTGAACATACGCTCCGGCTCGACCATACGGTTGAGCAGGTCGGCTTTTTCGTATTCGGGGTGGGCGTCCATCACGGGGGAGATCGAGGAGAGAACCTCCTCTACGGTCTGCACGAATTCCGGCTCGTTGCCGTGCTTTTTCTTGACGTTCTCAATAACGCTTTGGACATACGCATTCATGGCAAATTTATCTCCTTTTTTGTAAAATAATATGGCGTAATTGTGGGCGGCTGATCGCCGCCCTTTAAATTATTTACCGAAATTTTCAATGATGGAGACAATCTCCGAGCCGATGCGCTTCTGCGCCTCGACGGTGGCAGCGCCGATGTGCGGCGTGCAGGAAACCATCGGATGAGAATAGAGCGCGTGGTTCTTTGCGGGCTCTTCCGCGAAGACATCCAAGCCTGCCGCGCGAACCTTGCCGCTTTCGAGGGCTGCCAGAAGCGCGTCCTCGTCCACATTCGTGCCGCGGGAGGTGTTGATAATGACAACGCCGTCCTTCATCTTGGCGATGTTCTCGGCGCTGATCAGCTTGCCGCCGTCAACCGCAGGCGCATGGACGCTGATGAAGTCGGACTTTGCAAGCAGCTCGTCCATCTCGACATAGGGAATGCCCATCTGCTCCTCGATGCCGGGGATGTGGAAAATATCAAAGGCGATGACGTCCATGCCAATGGCCTTCGCCATTCTGCCGAGCGCCTGACCGATTCTGCCGAAGCCGACAATGCCGAGGGTCTTGCCGCAAAGCTCAATGCCCTTGCCGTATGCCTTCTTCTCCCACTTGTCCTCACGCATGGTGTGACCCGCGATGGAGAGGTAACGCGCGCAGGCGAACATATGACCCATTGCCAGCTCTGCGACGGACTGCGAGGAGGCGCGCGGGGTGTTCATGACCTTAATGCCGTTTTCCTCGGCATACTTGACGTCGATGTTGTCCACGCCGACGCCGCCGCGGATGATGAGCTTGAGCTTGCCGCCCTTGGCTTCGTCAATGTGGTTGGCGCGAACCTTCGTCTTGGAGCGGACAACGACGGCATCGAACTCGCGCAGCGCTGCGCCGAGTTGATCCGGCTCATAGAACTGCTCGACGATCTCGTGACCCTGAGCGGTCAGCGCGGCAATGGCGGACTTGTCCATTCCGTCGGTAACAAGAATACGCATAGCAAAATCTCCTTTTCGTAATTACTTATGTTCTTCTTCAAATTTCTTCAGGCATTCGACGAGGGCTTCGACGCCGTCCTTCGGCATGGCGTTATAGACCGACGCGCGCAGACCGCCGACGGACTTGTGACCCTTGAGGTTCTCAAAGCCTGCTGCCTTGGTGTAGGCGATGACCTCGGCGTCGAGATCCTTGTCGCCCGTGACGAACGGGATGTTCATCAGGCTGCGATCCTCGGGAACGACGGTGCCTTTAAACATCTTGGAGGAATCGAGGAAGTCATAGAAGACCTTCGCCTTTTCAATGTTGCGCTGCTCCATCGCGCCGAGACCGCCGATCTTCTTGAGGTACTTGAAGACCTTGCCGCAGACATAGATTGCCCAGCAGTTCGGGGTGTTGTACATGGAGCCTGCGTCGGCATGGGTCTTATATTGCAGATAGATGGGAAGATCCGTCAGATCGTCGCGGATGAGATCCTCGCGGATGATGACAACGACCATGCCGGCAGGACCGACATTCTTCTGCACGCCGGCATAGATCATGCCGTAGTCGCTGACGTTGCAGGGCTTGGAGAGGAACATGGAGGACTGGTCGGAGACGAGGACATGACCCTTCGTGTTCGGCAGCTTATTCCATGTGACGCCGTGGATCGTTTCGTTCTCGCAGATGTACACATAGTCCGTATCCTCGGGGATGTCGAGGTCGGAGCAGTCGGGGATGTAGGTATAGTTCTTGTCCTTCGAGGAGGCGGCGACGATGACCTCGCCGACCTTCTTCGCTTCGGCAATTGCCTTCTTCGACCATGCGCCCGTCTCGATGTAGACAGCCTTGCCGTTCTTCATCAGGTTCATCGGGATCATGGAGAACTGGAGCGTTGCGCCGCCCTGAATGAACAGAACCTTGTAGTTGTCGGGAATGCCCATGAGATCGCGCAGATCCTGCTCTGCCTCGTCGATGATCTGCTGATAGACCTTCGAGCGGTGGGACATTTCCATGACGCACATGCCGGAGCCCTTATAGTTCATCATTTCGTCGCGGACTTCTTCGAGAACTTCCTCGGGCATGGTGGCGGGACCTGCGGAGAAATTGTAAGTACGACCGTATTTCATTCGTGTAGCCTCCTGTTATTTTTGGGCATCCTGCCCATTTATATAGATAGTATACGCCAACATTTTCAAATAATCAACAGGGAAAAATAAAAAAATTTTTGCTGACAACAAAATTTTTGAGGTTTTTTGAAAAATCTGCGTTTCGCACAATTTATGCTTACGCTTTTTGTGCAGCCTGACAACAGGAAAACGAAGCGGTGCGCAAACAGTAGTTCCTACACGCGGGCGGATACTATCCGCCCCTACGGCGTGGGTTTCCGTTTTTCTCGTAGTAGCTTGTAACGCTTAAAACTGTAGGTAGCTCGTAGGGCACGACGACTCGGCGTGCCGTCCGCGAAGCGGCAGACAGTACAGACGAACGAGTTTGTACGCATTTGGTAGTTCCTGCACCGGCGCGCCGAGGTCGTCGCGCCCTACGGCGTACTGCTACCGATCTCAAAGGCTCGTATTTTAGATTAACTGCCTACTACAGAGGCTGATACACAACTTTTAATTGTTACAAACTAGTAGGGGCGGCTATCAGCCGCCCGCCGGTGCGGCGGAACGAGGGCAGTCGGCAGTTCCTGCGTGGGCGGACAGAGACATCCGCCCTACAGAGAAGAAAGATGCTAAGGAGTGCTGTTAGAAGCATCCCCGCCGCGGTATTTTCGCCGCGTTGCCATACCGCCGCGAATGTGTCGTTCCGCCTTGTTCTGCGCTAAAATGGCGCTGACCTCCTCATACAGTGCGCGGTTGCAGTGCGGCAGGCGCTCGGATAGGTCCTTATGTACGGTCGATTTGCTGATACCGAACTGCTTGGCAGCGGCGCGGACGGTAGACCGATTTTCGATGATGTACACAGCCAAATCACAGGCTCGCTGTTCAATGTTCTCCCTCATGTATCTAACCCCCTTTAGCTGTGCGTCCAAAACAGAATATGCACGCGGCAGGAGGAATATCCGTCCCGAGAGAGAAAAGCATTCTGTGGACAGGGAGGCGGTCTGCAAAAGGAAAAATAGAAGAGGCGAGAAAGTGCGAACGATTTCTCACTTTCCCGTCTCGAATCATTTTAACTGCGTTATCATTGCCTATGGAGCCAAGGAGTTCTTTATCCCTTCCGGAAGCGCTGCTTTTTCCATGCCCTCCGGGAATTCCAGTTGTGCTTCAAACGAGACCTCTGCGTTGGAGAGGACGACCTGAACGCTGCCGCTGCAAGAGAGGGCGATGCGCTCGATCCGATCATTGTGCAGGATGACTTGGAGGCGCCCGCTGTCAAAAAGAACGTCCATCCCTTCCGCAGCCGGCGCAATGGCGTAGGCGACTGTTTCCATGCCCTCCTCATCCAAGGAGAGCGTATAGGTGTATTTGCCGCCCGCTTCGGTGCAAGTCAGATCTGCGTTCAAGCAAATTTGATAGGCAATGTCCAAGATACGTGCCGCCTCAACCGGTTCTGCCTCCTTCGCCGAGATTGTATTGCCGTTTTGGTCGCAAATGGTATCGCCCGAAACATACAGCGCGTAACCGTTCTTCTGAATGGAGCTGATCTGCGTTCCGCCGCAGTTCCAGCGGTAAAAATCGAATCGTTCCTTCAGCGCTACGGGGCCGCAATCGGCACTCAGCAGGAGCTGCGCGGCGATCGCATCCTCTTGATGCAGGGTTTTCCATGTATGCATCAGGCGGATCAGATCCTCTGAAAGCGGTGCTGCCGCTTCATATTCTCCGCTTCGAATCGCTGCTTTGACAGGCTCCGGAATCGAAACGCGAGTCGTGGCTTCCGGCTGAAGTGTCAGGAGCGCAGAAACAAGGAACGGCGTTTTTTGGGCGTCAGCCAGCGTGCCGCTGCCGGTGAATCGGAGCGCGGTCACTTCCTCTTGTTCCACCGTCATTTCCACTTGGACGCGATTGGTATCTGCCAATGTCTGCGCGGCGGAGGGGAGCAGCAGCTTTAAAACGGCTCTTGCATCCGCGCCCTCTGCCGTGATGGTATAGGTTCCGTCTCCCTTGTCGATCTCTACATGGCGGTACAGCTCCATAGCATGGCTCAAAAGCTGCGAATAGTCCGGAAACTCGTCGGTCAGCTTGTAGGCAGTTCCGTTTTTGAGGAAAACCGCTCCGTCGCAATAATAGAGCGCTCTGCCATCTTGCGAAATGGCTGTGACCCGATGTCCGTCTACCATTGTCCGATCTACCGTTGCCGTAAAATCGCAGCGCTCGGAGTCCAGTTCCGCATCTACGATCAAATCCATTGTCAACTCCTGCTTTTCCGTATACTGTTTCAGAAGGTCGTAGGCTTCCAGATCCTCCATCAGCTCCGGCAGCAGGAAGAACGCCGCCGTTCCGCCGACGCCGATCAGCAGCGCTGAAACGATCAGCAACGGCATGAGCCAGCGCTTGCGCTTTTCCGGCGCAGCGGACGCAGGCGCAGCATCCTCCTCCGCTTTCTCTGTCTCACCGCCGTCCTTCTCCGCTTCTTCGGGGATTGCTTTTGAGGAGGCGCGTTTTTTCTTTTTGATGCGCTTTCGGATCAGGCAGAGGATGAGGAACAGCAGGACAAGAAGCAAAATGCTTGCAAGGAGCCAAATCCACCAGACCTCCGTGGTGGAAATGACTGCGATCTCAGCCTCTGTTCCCTCGACGGGGAAGGTCAGATAGCTGCCGATGATCTCCGTGTCCGCCTTCTGCCAGCCGCCGGAGGTCTTCACGTAGATGTCCAAATGCTCCGGCTCCGCATCCGGCGCAAGGTAACGGACGGTATGCGTCTCCTGCCCGTCATCGGTGATAGACAGCCTCCATTGCTCCACGATCTGACGGCTGACCGTCGTACCGGAAAAGCTTTTTGCCAGAAAGTCTCCCCAGCCGTTTGCGAGAAAATCAAATTCGTCCGGCGTATTGGGAAGGGAAGTGACATTGGTAACCGCTTCGTTGTCAAACTGCCCCTCCACAAAAAAGATCGGTTGACCGCTGTTCCGCGTTTCCGTACCGGACAGCGCGGTGACATAGGGCGTGTAAATTGCGGTAACGACCGTGTCAAAGTGGAGGTCGGTCAATTCCGTTTTATCCCAGCAGGCGTAATAGCCCTTTTTCTCCGGTATCTCGGGATAAACGCTCTCGTCAAAGGAGTCGCCATACTCGATGGGGAGGGTTTTGACGATCATGCCGTCCGCCGCAAAGGTCAGGGAAAGCTGCAAAAATGCGTCCGGAATGGGGATTGCCTCGTAGACTGCGGCTTCGGCAGGCGGTTCCGCATCCGTAGTTTCCTCAACGTCCGTATCCTCCGGTGCCTCCGTGCCGTCCTGCGTATCCGCAGGTGGCTCCGCGGTTTCTTCGGTATCCGCCGTCTCTGAAGCTTCGCTGCTTTCTTCCGCCGGTTCGATGACGATGCCGGTCTCGGCAAGCTCCAAAAGCGCCGCATAGGAGATCGGCTCGGCTTTGCCGGTATAGCTCCGCCCGTTGATGCCGGTCAGCGTGTCCGAAATGAAGAAGTTCTCCACATAATCGCCCGCGTCAACGCCGGAGACTGCGCCGGAAAATTCCTCCGCATTCTCGATCTTGACCATGCTGTAACAACCGGCTACCGTGCCGGAGCTGCCTGCGATATCCTCCGTCACACCGGAGCCGACAATGCCGCCGATGTACTTTTTGCCCGAGAGCGTACACTTTGCAAAGCAATGGCGGACGGTAGAGGCGGCTAAGCCGGCAATGCCGCCTGCGTAATCCCCGCTGCTGACACTCACGCTGCCGTAGCCCTCCGACCGGGCAATCAGACCGAAATCCATCCGCCCGCAGATACCGCCTGCATAGGAACGCTTTGCCGTGATGCTTCCGGTATTTGCGCAGTTTTGAAGGATCGCCTTGACCTCCAGCTTTCTGCGTTGGGTTCCGTCCAAATTGGAGGTGATATCGTCCTCGGGGTCCAGCTCGTATTCCATCGCCATAGCGCCGGCGATGCCTCCTACATTGATATCCCCGTCCACACTGCCGAAGTTGGTGCAATCGGAGACCTTGCCGAGGGTTACGAGATCAATGTCCGTTTCCGAGCTGTCGATCAAAACATCGCCCTCGCCGTCCCCAAAAAACAGCTCCATCGCCGTGTCGGTGATCGCGCTGACCTGCTGCTGTATCGCGCGTACATCCTCGGAAAGTGTTCCGGAAAAGCCTGCAATCTCGCCGTTTAGCAGGCGAATCTGCCCGGACATGCCGGAAACGGCGGAGGAGATACCGCTCAAATTGGTCGTTACCGAGATTTGCGTGGAGGCGCTGACATTGCCGCTGGCGGTGGAATGGCTTTCTCCCTCCGCGCCGCTTTCCGTCAGACCGCCCTGAAGCGCTCCTTCATAAGTGATCTCTCCGCCGGTCACGCCGCCGACGGGCGTGACGATCGCGCCTGTGGCTCCTTCCAGCGCGCCGCTGCCGTCCAGTTCCGCCTGCGGGGGCGTGACGGTCACACTGCCGTCACCGTCTGTTTGACCGCTGCCGCTTGCCGTGCCGATAACCGTGCCGGAGGTGCGAATGTCGGAAGCAGCCCCGGCGGCGCTGTCCATATAGTCCGCGATCCGGTTCAGCCGGACGCCTACCGTTCCGACGCCCGCGTCTGCGTCATTCAGCGCCTTTGTCAGCATGACGTCCAGTTCGTCCAACTGGCGCTCCAGCTTGCTGAGGGTGCTTTCCGTCACGTTTTGGGCGATATACGGCTCCATCTGCCCGACGATGCCGCCCACATCTTTTCTGCCGAAGATCTCCGCGTCATTTTCGCAGCGATGGACATAGCCGCAGTTCCGCCCGACGATGCCGCCCAAATTATAGCCAATATGGGGGTAGCCGACCGGCGCGCGGTTGGCGCAATCCGACAGAATTCCGGAGGAATAGCCTGCAATGCCTCCGGTATCCGACGCCGCAGTGCCGGTATCCATTGTGGACAGCTTGGAAATATCCATAGAGAAATCAAAGTTGATGTCCTCCGGCGTGAGGGTTGGATCGACGCTGACGGTGTTGACGTATGCGCTGTTTTGGCAGTTTTCAAGGATGCCCAAATTACATCCGACGATTCCGCCCGTCATTTTGTTTCCGACAACGGAGCCGCCTGCGCTGCAATGCAGGATCTGACCGGTTACGGCATTGATCCCGACAACGCCGCCGACGTTGCTCTCTCCCGATACGTTTCCCGTAAAGGTGCAATCGACAACCGTGCCGTAGTTTTCGCCGACGACACCGCCTACATTGTTGCTGCTTCCGGCAGGAACGACGGAGCCGCTTACGGTCAGATCTTTGACGACGGCGTTCGCCTGCAATACGCAAAACAGTCCGCAGGGAGTCGCGCTTTGCGTTAGCTGTACGTCGCTGATGGTATAGCCGTTGCCGTCAAAGGTTCCGCCGAAGGTGGGGATCATCGGAGCTGCAATGCCGGACAGGGAGATATCCGCCGTAAGGATTACATTTTTTCCCAGCGACCAAGTATCTAACGTGCAGCTTTGCGCCAATGCCGCGAAGTCCTCGGCAGTGCTGATATATATGGTTTCCGAAGCCTCGGCGGCGAACAGCACCGGCATCAGGGAGGATAGCAGCGCCGGGATCAGCAGCAGTATAAGGATCCTACGAAATATCGTCTTCCGGTTCATCTTCCGCTCCTTCCTCGGCTACCGCGCCGGAAATCACTTTTAGGTCTACGTCACCGTCCACGGTGGCGCGGATCATGCCGCTGATCGTGCCGCGAATCTCGCCGCGCACCATGCCATCAATGCGGATCCTGCCACCTGCGCTGACCGTTCGCTCCTTGACCGGCATGGAGAACGAAGTCTTGTCAACCAATTTGCTGCCCAACAGCAGAATCTGCGGCAATACGAACATGACCAAGATCAAAGAAATGACGGTGCCTCTGCCGATGCTCTGCCCGATGCCGACAATGGCTGCGTCGGAGGTCATTCTGCCGATTAGGGTACCCGCCACCGCCAGAATGCTGCCGGAGGTGATCAGAGTGGGAAAAGCAAAATTCATTGTCTCGATGATCGCCTGCTTCGGCGGCATTTTATGTTTCAGCTCGTTGAAACGGCTTGCGATGACGATGGCGTAGTCGATATTGGCACCCATCTGTATCGAGCTGACGACAAGGTAGCTCATAAAGAAAATAGAGGTATCGGTGATCGTCGGGATAGAGAAGTTGATCCAAATTGCGCCCTGAATCACTAAGATCAGAAGCACCGGCATCCCTGCGGACTTGAAGGTGAACAGCAGGACGACCAAAACAATCAGGATCGATACAATGGTGACGACCAGATTATCTCGCTCAAAGGATTTTTGGAAATCATATTCCGTTGTGGATTCGCCCACGACATAGATACTTCCGTCGGGATAGTAGAGCCTTGCCGTATCGCGCAGGGTGTCCAAAAAGGCGTAGGTTTCGTCACCGCTGACCGGCAGCTTCAGGTAGACGAGGATGCGGTTATAGTCCTCGCCTTGCAGCTGATTTTTGCCGCTCTCCATCATGGTCTTTGCCTCGTCCAGCAGCTCCGCCTGCGCCTCGTCCAAAGCGACAATGCCGGAGTCGATCTGCTTGCAGGCGAACAGCAGAATGTCGATCAGCGGCACACTGTAGGTCGAAAGACTTCCGACGATCTCACCGTAGTCCTTCTCCTGCGCCGCATAAGCAGCGTAGAGCATTTGGGCTGCCTCGTAATCCAGATCCGTCAGCTCCGCAAACTGCCGCGGTGTCAGTTTATCCGCAAGCATATAACCGTCCATTGCTTCGAGATTGGAAAGTCCCATTGTGTAGTCCACTTCTTCAAAGGCATCCAGCTTTTTCAGCAGCTCCCGCTCGGCGTCATAATCCCCGCCGGGAACCACCAGCGCCACATAGTTTTCCGCGCCGAAGGTGTCCTCGATCATGTTTTCCGCGATCTGCGTGTCGTTCAGCTTCGGTGTTTCCAAAATGCTGTAGCCATAGGCATAGGGGCAGTCGCCGGATAAATTGAATGCCAAAACCAACGCGGCAAGGAACAGCGGGGGAACCATATATTTTGTGGCATAGGCAAATTTTCCGACAAAGGGGATCTTCGGGATAAAGCTCCGATGCTCGGTTTTTGCCATCAGCGGGCCGAACAGCATCAACAGTCCCGGCATAACGATGAACACCGACAAAAGCGCGTATAGGATCGCCTTGATGAGGCAGATCGCCATATCGGGACCGATCTTGAACTGCATAAACAGCATGGCGACCAAGCCGCCGATGGTGGTTAGACTGCTGGCGCCGATCTCCGGAATGCCCTTGCTCAGCGCCGTAATGACCGCCTCTCGCAGCGGCAGCGTTTTATGCTCCTCTTTGAAGCGATTGCAGAGGATGACCGCATAATCCAGCGACAGCGCCAGTTGCAAAATGCTCGTCACAGAATTGGAGACAAAAGAGATGGTGCCGAGTAAAAAGTTCGTTCCCAAATTCAGAATCATGGCAGTGACAAAGGTCAAAAGCAGCACGGGAACCTCCGCCCAAGTCTGCGAGGTAAAGCAGAGCACAGCGATCACGATCACCGCCACCCATACCATGATGACGCTGACCTCACTGTTCAGTGCCTCCGCTTGCTGGTCGCCGAGATCGGTGGAGACGTAATAATCCTCATCTGCCAAAAGCGTTTCAATCTGATCCAATGCGTCAAGGCACTGCTCGTCGCTGTCTGCGTAGTCGAAGGTGATCGTATACAGCGCGGACACCGCTTTATAATCCTCGTTCGGATCAAACGTGACGCTCTGCACGCCCTCCTGCGCGGAAAGCTCATCGCGCAGCGCTTCTGCCCGCTCCAAGGTGATATTTGCTACCATGACGCGGGCGCTGCCATATGTAATAAATTGCGCCTCCATCACATCCAAGCCCTGTCTGGCTTCCGAATCCTCCGGCAGGTACTCCGCAAGCTCGTTTTCCACCACGACCCAGTTCTGTGATATGACGGAAAAAATGATCGCGATTACCGTGATCAGGAAAAACAGACTTCGCTTATCCACAATGAAAGTGGCAAGCTTCATCATGACATTGTTCCCCTCCTTGGGGGAGGATGATTCATGCATCAGCCTCTACGCTCCTTTGCTTTGTCACTGCTTCCGTATCCCGAAGGACGATCCCCGTAATCGGAAAGAGATTTCGACCGCCTTTTAAGGATAGCTCCAAACACTCCGGCGTGATCTGACCGGACGCGGTATAGGGAATGGTACTCATCAGCGTCACCAGTGTTCCGGTGATCCTGCAATTTCCGTTTTCGTCAATGCTTCCTTCAAACGGCTCCCGATGCGCCAGCACATTCATGAAGCCTCTGACCTGATCCTTCTCAAACTGTATTTCCAGTGTTCCTGCCCGCCGACCAAGCGGTGTATGCATCTGAATACGATAGCTTCTCTTGAACACCTGAATGCCCTCCCTCCGCTTGTGCCTGTCAAAGCTTTTCATCACCAGTATAAAGGAACCGGCAGCTGTATAAAACGGTCAAACTGCCTTGCTCTGTGGAAATACGGACAAATACGGGGCGTTTGACGGACAAATGACCGATTTTATCCATTGAATGTTTTGATGGACAAATGTATAATAAATAACAAAGTGATAGAGGAGGATGCATATGAAGCACGAGGCTGCTACGTTGATGACAAAAAGGCGGCTCGCGGAGGCTCTGAAAAAGGCGATGGGAACGAAACCGCTTTCGAAAATTACAGTCAGTGAGATCATCCAGGACTGTGATGTGAATCGGAAGACATTTTACTATCACTTCGAAGACATCTATGCGCTGCTGAAATGGATGCTGGAACAGGAAGCCATTGAGGTCGTGAAAAGCTTTGATCTGCTTGTGAACCCCGAGGAGGCAATCGCCTTTGTCATTGATTATGTGGACGCGAATAAGCACATCATCAACTGCGCCTACGATACGATGGGGCGGGATGAGATGAAGCGCTTTTTCCTGACGGATATGTATGGTGTGGTGCGCTCCATTGTGGACAGTGTGGCACAGGAACTGCAAGTGCAGGTGGAGGAGGATTTCAAGGACTTTTTGACGACCTTCTATACCGAAGCGCTGGCGGGGATGCTGATCAATTATTTTCAGGGAGACGAACGCCGCAGCCGGCAGGAATGGATTGATTACATTCTGCTGACCTTGAAAAAATCCATTCCCAATGTCCTGCGTGAAAAGAGCCGGATGGAAGCTGAAGAAAAGGTATGATGCGGATAAAGAAAGAGCATTGATTCAACCTTTCAAGGACCTTTCAAGGAGGGAGAATCAATGCTCTTTCGTTATTTTCCAAATAGGGAAGTGCTACACGCGGGACATTGAGGACGCCGTCCCCTACGAGGAGGGAGCGACATCTGTAGGGCGGGGTCATGTCCTAAGCCGCGTGCAGGAACTACCGACTGCGTTCGAACCGCCACCTGTACCGCTGGCGGCTGATAGCCGCCCCTACGAGAAGAATCGGAGTTTACGCCGTAGGGACGGATAGTATCCGCCTGTGTGCAGGAACTACCGAGTGCGTACAAGCTCAATGATGCAGACTGTCTGCCGCTTCGCGGACGGCACGCCCGGTGGTCGTGCCCTACGACGGTAAAACGCACCTCCGCCGTAGGGCGCGACGACTCGGCGCGCCGGTGCAGGAACCACCGACTGCGTACAAGTTGGTTCATCTGTACTGTCTGCCGCTTCGCGGTCTTAGGAGACATGTCCCCGCCCTACAGGGGGCAGCAAAAAGGAGCGCCCCGGGGGGGCGCTCCTTTGGGTTTGGGGATTACTTGTAGAGGACCTTGTCGCAGAGGTTCTTGATGACCTGCGCGACTTGGGCTCTGGTGGCATAGCTGAGCGGGTCGATGGTGTTATCGGACATGCCGCGGATCAAGCCGGCGCCGACAGCCCATTCGACATAGGTCACAGCCCAGTCGCTGATGTCGTCGCGATCCACATAGCGATCCATGAACACCTCGTTATCGAGCGTCATATCTACGCCGAGGAAGTCACAGTAGCGGTACATGATCGCTGCCATTTCCTCACGGGTGATGTTCGCGTACGGGTCGAAGGTCTCTGCGTCTCTGCCGATGACAATGCCGTTTTCGGCTGCCCATGCGACATACGGAGCATAGTAGCTGCCTTCCTCCACATCGGTGAAGGCAATGCCGGTGTACTTGCTCACATCCACGCCGGAAATTCTGCCGAGGACGGTGACGAACATCGCGCGGTTCATGTTCATATACGGCGCGAACAGATCTTCGCTGATGCCGTAGAAGTAGCCGCGGTCGGTGACGAAGGTCACTGCCTCATAGAACCAGTGATCCGTGCGGACATCGTCATAGTAGGACGCGCCCTGTACCTCGAAGACAACATAGATGTCTACCGCTGCTGCGGGCATGGTGAAGCTCCAAGTTTCCACATAGCCCGGCGTTCCGCTGATGAAGGAGACGGGAACTGCGTAGCCGAACTCGTCAATGACGGTGACGGACTTGACACGGTAGCCGTCGTCGGGATCGGCAGAGATGATGATGCGGTCGCCGACATAGGCGGTCGTCTCGGGATCAAGGGTCACGGTGCCGTGGCCTTCCTCAAAGAAGTTGAGCGCGTAGGAGTCCAAACCGTAGCCGGTCTTTTCGAAGGTGACGGTGATCTCCACGTCATGGCTCGGCATGGTGAAGGTGTAAGCGCCGCCTTCAGGCTTGATCTCCTCGTTGACCTTGATCTTGCCGCCGTCTACTTCGATGGAGACAAGCTCCCAGCCCTCTGCGGGCGCGGCTGTCACGGTCACGGTGTCAAGGTAATCAGCGGGCATGTTGTCGGTGTAATAGCCGTTCAGCGTGCCGCTGCCCTCGCCCACGATCGTCAGGTTCGCGGTGTAGGTGATCTCGGTAAAGATCGCTGTCACGACCACGGCGTCGGCGGGCATGGTGAAGGTGTAGACATTCTCCTCGATCTCGGTGAGGACACAGGACTTCTCGCCCTCTGCATAGGTGACGGTCAGCTCTGCCAGCTCGTAGCCTTCCTTCGGCGTGACGGTGACGGTGACGATATCGTCAAGCTGTGCCGTGCCGGCGGGCTCGGTGGCGACGCTGCCCTGCGTTGCGTCAAACACGGTGGTGATCGAGTAGTCGATCTTCGCGTAGACAACAGTGTAGGTCAGATCCTCTGCGGGCATCGCGAAGGAGAGCGTCAGGCTGTCGCCCACGGGCGTATCGGTCGCGGGCTTCTCGCCGGTGACAGTGTAGACCGTGGAGCCGTCCGCGTTCTGCGCGGTGACGGAGACAACGTAGTAGCCGTTGTCGGGCGTTGCGGTGATGGTGACCTCATCCTGATACTCATAGGTGAAGGAGGTCTGCGTGGTGACTGCGCCGTTGACGGCGATCGTGCCGTTCGTGCCGCAATCGTCCGCCTTCGTGAGCGTGTAGGCGTCCTTCTTGAAGGTCACGGTGACGATGACATCCTCCGCCTGCACCACATGGATGTTATCCTTGTAGCTTGCGGGAATGACGAAGGTATACTTGCCGTCCTGCTCGGTGTAGCGGATGTCGAGGTTGTAGCCCTCGCCGTTGGTCGTGGTGACGCTAACGGTGTCAACGACATAACCAACGTCCGGCACTGCGGTGAACTCGACGGTGTCGCCGAAGACGGTGGTGTCGAGACGGTACTCTGCGGTGTTGCCCGTAGACAGCTCCGTGACGGTGCCGTTCTCGGTTGCCTTGAAGAGGACGTCAATCTCGTCTCTCTCGTAGGCGGCGTAGATGAAGGTGTCCTTCACGACGACGAAGTCGGCATCCGTGACACTCGGGACGGTCACAGGCGTTTCAACATCGGAGGAGACCCAGCCGACGAAGTGGTAGCCTGCCTTGCCGTTGACAACCTTTTCAACATGCGCAGCCACATTCGCGGTGTCCATGTATTCGATGTTCTCATAGGCAATGAGCGCGCCGTTGTCGAGGTACTTCACGTTGTACTCGTCCTTGATCGTCTCAACGTGGATCGTGACGGAGGAGGCGGGCATCGTGAAGGTGTACCATGCGCCGTAGAGCTGGTTCGTCGAGTCGGTGTGGTGATACACGCGCTCGCCGGTGGTGTCGTTCGTGACGTAGACCTTGCTGATGATGTAGCCGTAGTTTGCGGTGACCTCGAAGCTGACCTGCTCGCCCACGTTGCTCGGGCTGTAGAACACTTCGACCTCCGCCTCCTGCGTTTCGACATTCACGGTGTATTCGATTGCAGCATATTCGACATAGACCGTCACATCGGAAGCGGGCATATGGAAGGTGATGGAGTGTGCAGTGTCAAGCGCGTCGGTCAGGGCTGCGTCTGCTGCGTAGGAGGCTGCGTCAAAGTCCAGAACGGTGCCGTCCGCGAGGACGTAGTAGATCTTGCTGATCTGCCAGCCGTCGTCCGGCGTAACGGTGACGGTGATCTCGTCCTTATAGTCAGCGGAGACGATGTTCTCGCGCAGACCATTGATGAGGACCTCGCCGTGTGCCTCGGAAGCGGCGTCCTTGCTGACCTTGTAGGTCTCCTCGGTGAAGACAGCGGTAATGACAACGTCATCCGCCGGCATATCGAAGTAGTACACGCCGTCCTTGTAGGTGAGCATGCAGGACTTCTCGCCGTTATCATAGGTGACGGTGACGGAGACAAGGTCATAGCCCGTGAATTCCTCGACGGTGAACGCGACGCGGGTGCCGTTGGTCGCCTCGCCGTTGGCGGGGATCTTGTAGACCTGCTCAAGCTCGTTGGTGTAGTCTCTGGTCTCGCCGCCGACGATGCGGATGATACCCTGGCTCGTCAGCGCGGGATCGAGGCTCTCGACGACCTTCGCGGGGTTCACGGAGGCGTCGGGCTTGTAGGTTGCAAAGTTGCTCGTCTCAATGTCGATGCCGTAGACAATCGCCTCATACTCGATGTAGACGATGACATCCTTTGCGACCATCGGGAAGGTGAAGGTGTTGCCATCCAGTGTGCCGTCTACCTTGGAGATCTGACTGAAGTTGTCGGTGAACTCGCCGTAGACGTTCTTGACGATGTAGCCTTCAGCGGGCGTGATGTCGATGGTGACCGTCTCGCCCTGCAGGATCCAAAGGTTGCTCGTATAGAAGCCGTTGATCGTGTAGGTGCCGCCCTCGGGAATGTTCTCTACGACGGTGGTCGTAAAGAGCTTCGGTGCGGTATAGACGTCGATCATGACATCCTCTGCGGGCATCGTGAAGCTGTAGGTGTAATAGACGATGTTATCCTCGGTCTTTTTCTCGCGCAGCGTCGGCTCGACGACGAGGTTTGTGCCCTCGGCGGAGACAACGGCGATATCCGTGATCACATAGTCATAGTTAGCAGCGACGGTGAAGTAGACCGTCTTGCCGGTTTCGGCGGTCAGTGCGTTTCCGAGCAGATCGCTGCTGTTGACATTGCCGCTCGAAACGGTGCATTCTGCGTGCAGCGCATAGACGTTCTCCTTCAGTCCGGCTGCGACGGTGTGCGCATCGCCGACATAAGTCGCGCGGACAATCAGGTTCTCCGTGACTGCGTCTCTCTCCGGATCATACGGCGTCTTTTCGGGCAGACGCTCCCAACCGGCGAAGGTGTAGCCCTCGCGCGCGGCGATCGGTGCGTCGGTGACGTAGTCGCCCGCGCCGACGGGGACAATGCCGAGAAGGGTATTGTCGCTGTCAAGGAAGGTCACGGTGCGCTCGCCCTGTGCGGCGTCTGCGTAGATTGTGACATCCTCTGCGGGCATCGTGAAGGCGTAAGCGAAGAAGGTGCCCTCAATGTGGATGACGGACAGCGCAATCGGCTTGCCGGAAGCGGTGCTGACAAAGACATTGTCCGGCTCATAGTTCTCGTCGGTGACTTCCACCGTGAAGAGAACGGTTTCGCCGACCGCTGCCTTATTGCCGTTCACGACTTGGATCAAGGTGTGCGCGTCGGAGCTTGTGAAGATGGAGTAGACATTCTGCACGGCCTTGGCGGTGATGGTGACCTCGGCGTCGGGCATATAGAAGCTGTAAACGCCGTTTTCATCCGCCGTCAGCTCGCGGACGACGAAGCTCGTGCCGTCAAAGTAGGAAACAGTGACAAGCTTGAGCGCGTAATCTGCGTCAGCCGTGACGGTGAATTCGATCAGTTCGCCGACTTCCTTCGCGCCGAAGGAGGCGGGAGATACCGCGCAATGCTCGGTGGAAACGGAGATGTTGTGCTTGCTGGTCTCAAAGACCGCGTGATAGACCGTGTCGGTGTAGAGCGCGGGGGTCATGGCGCCTGCGAAGACGCGGTCGGTGTCATCCTCGGCGTTGACCCAGTAGAGGAAGGTCTTGCCGGAGACGATGGGCGCTGCGGGTGCGGTGACCTGCTCGCCCTGCTTGAGGGCTTCATAGCCGTAGATGATGCCGCTGCTCGGGTCGAGGAAGCGGACAACGCATTCCGCCTGCTCCCACTTCGCGGTGAAGACCGCGTCACCCGTGACGGTGTAGGTGCAGCCGGCGCCGTAGAGGAAGCCGGTGGACTCCTCAACCCAGCCGATGAAGACATAGCCGCCCTTTACGGGAGCATCTGCGAGGGTGAGCTTGTCGCCGTAGTGCAGCCCGTGGACATCGTCGGGATCGGGCATACCGCCGTCGGGACGGTACTCGACCATGTAGTCAATGGCTTCCCAAACTGCGGTGTAGACGAGCTCGCTGCCTGCCTCTGCGGGAACGGCAAATTCGCCGCCCGGCGCGACAAAGCTCGATTCGCTGCGCCATTCAATGAAGGTGTAGCCGTCCTTGACCGGAGCGGTCTCGGGCGCATAGGCATTGCTGCCCTTCTGCACGATCATATAGTCGTACAGGTCGCCGTCATTGACAAACTTGACTGCGGTGTAGCCTGCGGGGATCTTCTCCAGCTCGACCAGCACGGCAACCGGTGCGGCAGGCATTTCGAAGATGTAGAGGTATTCCTCGCCGCCCATGGGCAGGAGAGAATCCTTAATCGGAAGCAGCTCGTTGCCCGTACCTGCTGCGGAGACTGCCTTCAGAACATAGCCCTCCGGCACGGTGATCTCGATGTAGACATTCTCGCCGAGGAAGTATTCGTTCTTGTCAGCGGTCGCAACATTGTCAAGGTCGTCTTCGCTGTCAACATAGATGAAGACGGGGTACTGCGCCTCGTCAATGAGGGTTGCGCGGTAGCTGCAATCAGCGGCAGCGGTGAAGCTCTCGCCCTCATGCAGGTAGGTGTTATGCTCGGCATCAACCCAAACATATTCGGCGTCGTCTCTGCCCTGCTCGTAAACGGGAGCGGTCAGCTCTGCGTTTTCCTCAGCGACAAAGATGTCAACCAAATTGCCGTTCTCGTCAAAGAACTTGACGGTGTATTCCACATCGTTCTTCGCCCAAACGGCGGTGAAGGTCATGTCGCCCTTGACGGTGAAGGCGGTGTTGGCGAAGTAGTAAGCGCCGTTTTCTGCGCACTGCCATGCCACGAAGGTGTAGCCCTCCTGCTCGGGTGCGGGCAGGGTGACCAGCTCGGTGCCGTAGGCAATGTCGGTGAAGGTCTCATAATCCGTGTAGGTCACGGTGTAGAGGATATCCTCCCAAACCGCTTCGAAGGTCATCTCTCTTGCGTCGCTTGCAACAACGGTGAAGTCCTTCACGCCGGTGTTGGAATAGGTATTCTCGCCGTACTTCCAGCCGAGGAAGAGCTTGCCGTCGCAAGTCGGATCAATCGCGGGGATGGAGGCGTCCTGCCCGTTGTAGGCAAGGTAGGCGTCATACAGCTCGCCGTCGTTCACGAAGCGGACGAGGCAGCTCAACTCGGTGTCCTCTTCCCAAACAGCCGTCAGGAGGACATCCCTTGCGGGCATGGTGTACTTCGCGCCTGCCGGATGCATGTAGCCGTTCTCATCGACCCAGCCCTTGAAGACATAGCCGGGGAGCATCGGCTCCGCCAAGACGACGATATCGCCGTAGGTCACATCCGCCACAAGATAGGTCGGCATATTGGTCGTGTCGTTGTTAAAGAACTCGACAAACGTGCCGTCGGGCAGCGCGAGGATGCACTTATACTCGGAGGCATCCGCCTCAGCGCCGCGGTAGTAGGTTAAATCATAGGTGTTGATCTCGAAGAGCGCGACATAAGTCTCGTCCGCGTAGATCGGGTCAAATTCCGTGCCGACGGGGTATTCCTTGCCGGTGGACAGCGCCTTCCAGCCGAGGAAGGTGTAGCCCTCCTTGACGGGCTCCACGGGCGCAGCGGGTGCCTCGCCGGAGAGGATGTACTCAAGACCGTAGATCGCGCCGTCCACGAGGAACTTCGCGGTGTTGCGGTTTGCCTCCTCAATGACCCATACCGCAACAGGACCGGCGGGCATCACGAAGGTGTAGCCGTTCATATCGGGGGAGTCATAGGGAGCGTTGGAGGGCATCGGTGTGATCGCAACGGGAACCAGCTCCTCTGCTGCGTTCTGATAATAGACGCAGACGCAATAGGTCTCGTAGCCAACCTCGGCAGCGGTGCCGATGGTGATGATATCGCCCACGCCGGCTTGCGCGCTCTCAGGCAGAACGCCGAGCTGCACATGCTCACTCGGAACAAGAATGATCGGATAGAGAATCTTTTCGTAGACGGGGGTGTAGACGGCGTCCCTGGTGGCGACGGTGTCGTCCGTCAGCAGCTCGCCGTTTTCGTCCTGCCAGCCGACGAAGGTGTAGCCTTCCTTGGCAGGCGCCACGGGGCCTGCGCCGATCAGTTCATTCTCCATGATGAAGCGGGCATCCATCAGGTAGCCCTCTTCGGAGCAGAACAGGATCGTATAGGTATCGGGAACGACCGCCGTAAAGACGACGTCGCTTCTGACGGTGATGTAGTTGGTGCTGACAAGCTCACCGACCGCAACTTCGTCCACGTCGCCGGAGGTCAGCATCCACTCGGCGTCGGGATACAGGGAGTATTCCTTATCCGCGATGAAGAACTCGGTGCCCTCAATGGCAGCCTGCTCCACCAGATAGACATTCTCCAGCGAACCATCCGGATGGCAGAACTTGACCGTCCAGTACTCGGTGTCGGAATCAAAGACAGGAATGAGATACAGGTCGGAAGCGACGCTGAGGC
>JBJDYD010000153.1:0-152 GCA_051867015.1 Faecousia sp.
CGTCTTCTGCCGGCGCATAGCGCTCCGACGTTACAAGCCTGCCGTTCGAGGAGAGTAACGTGGTGTCCCCCTCCGCTTCCGGCGGCATCTCCGGCTCCGGCTGCCATTCGTCTTCTGCCGGCGCATAGCGCTCCGACGTTACAAGCCTGCCG
>JBJDYD010000153.1:252-30349 GCA_051867015.1 Faecousia sp.
TTCGAGGAGAGCAGCGTAGTATCCTCCTCCCACATCGCAGATGTTTGCCGCTTCGAACACTGCATGGCAAATGAATCCAGCCATGGCACTACGACATCATCGCGTAAAGGTCGGATACGCTCCATCATCTCGCGGCATTGCGGTTCATACTTATACTGTCGCAATACACGCAAGACAAATTCTTTCTCCGTAATCGGCTTAAACCGTTTGATCGGGAAATATGTAAATCGTATTTCGGTCGGGTCGATAAAAATCCAGTCAGCTTCCGGGGAAACCTTGCCAAGGGAAAGATGGTGATCTCTTAGCGTGTGAAGCAGTCCGGGCAACGCCACCAAGAGCCGATATACGGCATCACTGTTCGGCTGCCGGGCAGAGATCTCTCCCTCGAAAACAAGATACTGTCTTCCCTCTGCATTACACTCATATGCACATCTACGTAGAAAAGGCAGCTTCTGAAACGCCAACAGGTTTAATTCGTCTAAATTGATCTCGTCTTTTTTGGATAATTGGTATCTCGTTCTTCCAATTTCCGCAATTCCTTTTCTTTTCTTCAGCATCTTTATCCCCCGCAGACGCCTTCGTAGAACTTTTTCATTTACGAAAAACAAAAAAGGTCATAATACGCCCTAATATACAGTGTTAATTATACTAATGCTGTCGATGGTTGTCAATAGAGCATGGAAGAATTTGCTCGAAAAATGTATAACTTGGCATGTTCTTTAGTAAAACTCTGCAAATCGCTACGAATCGTTTCTGATTTTGGTCAAAAGTATTGTCAATTAGAATAGAGCATAGAAAGGAAGTAACAGCAATGGCAAGGCGTGGTGAAAGCATATATAAACGAAAAGACGGAAGGTGGGAGGCGCGCTATGCGTACGGCAAGAATGAACAGGGCAAGACCGTCTATCGTTCTGTCTACGGAAAAAGTTACTCTGAGGTGAAAAATAAGCGCATACAGGCGTTAAAAGCAGCGGATACATATAAGCCTGCGTTGGAAGCCGTACCTTTCTCGCAAATCCTTATCGCTTGGCTCGATAGTAATCGGATTCGTATAAAAGAGCAGAGCTATCAGAAATATCGTTCCTGCATTGAAAAGCACATACTTCCGGAAATGGGACGCGTTGATATACATCAGATAACCGCCCAGCATATTAATGCATTGTTGCACCATAAGCTCGTTTGCGGAAGGTTGGACGGAAAAGGTGGACTTTCCAAAAGTTATGTGCGTATGATGTCAGTCATTATTACATCCGCATTGAATTATGCCGCATCAATGGGTATGCCGCTTCAGAGGATGGGGAAGATAAACCGACCTCCGTTAGAAAGACCGTCAGTGTCTGTCCTTCGTCAGCGCGAGCAGCAGATTTTAGAAAGATACATCGAAAAAAATCTCTCCGGCGCAAATCTCGCGGTTTATCTGAGTCTGCATACGGGTATGCGGTTGAGTGAAATCTGTGCATTGCGATGGGCAAATGTTGACCTTGATGCCAAAAATCTGCACATTGTAGCCTCCGTTGTTCGATTAAACTTTGAAACACACGCCGAACTTCAAATCGGTAGTACAAAGACTGTAAGCTCGTATAGAGTCTTACCGCTATCGGAAACACTCTCAGCGATTCTAAAATCCGAGCAGTTACGAAACGATTCAGAATACGTTATCAAGCCATGCAAAAAGGGCGGATTTATGAATCCACGCACATTGGAGTATCAATTTAAAAAAATATTAGCGGACTGTGGACTTCCGAATATTCCGTTTCATGCACTCCGCCACACTTTTGCAACACGCTGGATCGAAAACGGAATGGATATTAAGTCTTTGAGCGAGATTCTCGGTCACGCAAACGTAAGCATTACCTTAGGGATATATGTGCATTCATCCGACGAGTTGAAGCGCAGCGGCATGGAGAAAATGGCATCTATTTCTGGTCATTATTTTGGTATGGATGCTCATAAAAGCCTTGATTAAAAGCGCTTAAGATTTTTTCGTAAATGAAAAAGTTCTACGAAACAGGTTCTATTGTTCAGCAAAAAACTTCAAGAAAATCATCGTGGTGTTGGTCCCTGCGACAATTCCATATTTAAAATGTATTATTCCTTTTTATATCTTTTTATGAATTATGTCAAGATATAATTTCACAGATATTGCCTCCTGCCTTCTGTATATTCTTTCATGGCACAAAGATCGTATAGAATTGAATTATGGTTGGTAAATACCATAGTGCCTGTTGTGTGATCTCTCTGTTAGCCTGCTTGAAGTGTGTCAGTCAAAATATCTTTGTTTTAGGTTATCCCTATGCTGTGAAGTGTACCCCATGCTCCCTCTTTTGCATTCAAAATTCTGCCCAAACTATCCAGGTGAGATAGAAAATCAACCTCTTTTTCCGAAAAAAGCGGAAGAGGTTGACTTTCTAATCGTGTGATGCAATATATATGACACAGATATATTTAATAGGGTAATGAAAAGGCACCGAATTAAAGCGTACCGACAGCTTTGCTTGCAAGAAAGTCTCCGGAAAAACCTAAAGGTATGAACTGCTGAGAGCGCAGGATAACGATCCGGAATCCATATAGGATACGCCATTGTAGCGACAGATTACGAAAACCGGCGGCAGAGATTTTACTTATCTACTGCCGCCGGGTTGTTGTGGAAAAAGCTTTGATGCGCCGGTTGGGCTGTTGTTTCCCTAACCCTAACAAACACAGCAGCAAATCATCCGCGTGATTTGCTGCTGTGTTTGTTAATCGGGGCATATGCGAATGCTTCATGGACATTGTCTTCGAACGGTTCGCCGTTTTCGTCGGAGGAAAAACAAAATGTGCCATGAGAGGTGCGTCAGGATACTCCGTCTGGTACACCGTCAATATCCAAAAATCATCATGCGCACAGCCTCCCGCTTTTGGATGCCCTGTCCCCTGTTCCATTCTATCCTGCATAAAAGCTTAGAATATCTTTTATGGCCTGATCCATTTTCATAGGATCCCGGAAGCGGTGGTCAGCGCCGTCGATGGGGAGAAATTCGATCAGATTGTTATCCGCAAAAGCGCGCACCGCGTCAAAAGGTACGATCTCATCCGCAGTGCCGTGCAGAATCAAGATATCCTCCGCATAGTCCAAAAAGTCCCGCTGCCGAATGTCGTTGTTCCGCAATTCCTCCAAGAACGGACTGCCGATCATAATTTTCCGGTCAAAGCCAACAGGGATTTCCTTCCCCTTCCGGAGCTTTTCCAAATCCTCCGCAGTCATAATGGTTGTTGTGAGGATCTCATACATATTGACTGCCGGGCAGCGTAAGGCGATTTTACGGAAGGGATTTCCGTGTTCGGCAATATACTTCAGCGTGAGATAGCCGCCGAAGCTTGTGGCGTAAGAAAAAATCTCCTCCGCCTGAAGCTTCCGCCGCGCGTAGGAGATCACCAGCTCCAGATAAGCATCGCAATCCGCTAAGCACAGCTTCTTTTTCACATCATCGCCGTGACAGGGCCAGTTAAAGGTGATCATCGCCGCACCCTTTTGCTTGGACAGCATACGCTCCGCGAATTTTTCGGCAGCGGCGTTGTCCTTATGCCCGCCGAAGCCATGGCAAAAAATCACAACGCGGCGAATATCATGCAGTTCCCGCGCATACAGCTTGCAGCGAATATTGTGGCCGTTCTCATTGATTTCAAAATAGCGTTGCTTCATTTATCTTCTCCGTTTTGTTTTTGGAAGCTCCGAATCCATTTGTAAAAGCTCGGCTGATCGCCGCCGCTGATCAACTCAGAGGTTCCATTATTCACACAGAAGCACAGCGGCGTCCTTGTATTGCTGTACGCGCCGCAGCGCCTTTTCATCAATGATATCCAAGCGGCTCAGGTCGCTGTTGTGCCGCAGGTCGGCAAGCTTGACCGCTTTTGCAATCGGATTTTCCTTGATTCTCGCAACATACTCCATGTACGGTTCTGCATTGTCATGCGTCAATAAGCGCAGCGCTGCGATGACCGTTTCGGGGAAGCCCATCCCCGCCAGGTCTTGCAGTGTATAGGCCGTATCCTCAACCACATCGTGCAGCAGCGCCGCGATCACAGTCTCCTCCGTCTCCATCTGCTCGGCAAGATGAAAGGGATGGAACACATACGGCATTCCGCTCTTGTCCGTCTGCTCCTTATGTGCTTCAAAGCACAGCTTTAAGGCCTTTTTTGTCAGCGCGGTGTACAGCATAGTTATCTCCTTTCCGCGCCGCATTTCCAAGCGAAGCGGGCGTTTTTTCTCTTTTCTTCTATGATACCACGCTTTTTTGTTTTTGTCTATTTTTTCTGCCGAGTGCTTTATTTTCGCTTGCCTTTTTCACGGTTCTTGCGGTCCTCTATGAAAGCTTCCGTCTGTCGCAAGGCATCGCGTCCTTCTGTGAAGGTATTGCACTCCACGGCGTGGGGGTGTGTGCGGTACGGATTGAGGGGATCAGCGGAAGCACTGAGCGCTTCAACGCAAGCAATATCTGCCAATTCACCCCGCCCAACCCCGAAAGCTGCATCTGCTGCCACCCCCCCGGCGAAGCAAACAATTTCTTTCACTCTAATCCCAAAAAATTCCCGAAAGAAGCGAACCGCTTTTTAGGGAATTCCATTTTTAACCAACCGCTATCCGCGAAGCGGCATACAGTACAGACGGGCGGATTTGTACACGCTTGGCAGTTTCTACCTCGGGCGGCGATCAGCCGGCAGCTTTGCTTCCTGCACCGGCTTATAACTTTCCTGCCCTGCAAAGAAAAACAATCTCCGAGGTGATCGGAGATTGAAAAAAATCAAAATCAGAGAAGGAGCCGCCCGAAAGGGGCATCAGGCAAGCGTGCCGCCGCCGAGGACGGTGTCGTTGTCGTAGAAGACCGCAGCCTGTCCCGGGGTGATTGCCCGCTGCGGCTCGTCGAAAACGAGCTCGGCGTCAGATTCGCCGTAGGGCGTTACGGTCGCCCACTGCTCCGTCTGGCGGTAGCGCACCTTTGCCTTGCAGCGGATCGGCTTTGCGGGCGCTTCACCGGAAATCCAGTGCAGCTCCGTCACGGAAGCGTTTTTCGAATAGAGCGCCTCTGCGGGACCGAGGGTGACAGTGTTCTTCTCCGCGCAAAGTCCGCACACATATTGCCTCTGCGGGAACGACGCGCCGAGGTGGCGGTGCTGCCCGATGGTATAGCAGAGGACGCCGCGATGGATGCCGAGCTTGTTCCCGTCCATGTCAAGAAAATCCCCGGGCACCGGCTCGATGCCGCCCAAGCGCCGGATCGCCGCAACATAATCGCCGTCTGGCACAAAACAGATATCCTGACTGTCCGGCTTTTCCGCGTTGCCGAATTGATGCTCCCGCGCGATCTCCCGTACCTCGGACTTCCGCAGCGCACCCAGCGGGAACTGCGTATGCGCAAGCTGCTCCTGTGTCAGGGAATACAGAACATAGCTCTGATCCTTCGTCGGATCCATCGCCTTTTTCAGAACGAATTTGCCGTTCTCCCGCTCAATGCGTGCGTAATGCCCGGTCACAAGGCAGTCACAGCCGAGAATCCGCGCCCGCTCATACAAAGCCTCAAACTTCACATAGCGGTTGCAGTCGATGCAGGGATTCGGCGTCCGTCCCGCCTGATAGCTTTCAACAAACTTTCGAATCACCGTCGCACGGAAGGTATCCGAAAAATTGAACACATAGTGCGGTATTCCCAAACGATAGGCGACGCTGCGAGCATCCTCCACGTCATCCAGTGAGCAGCAGGTGTGGGCGCGGCTGATTCCAAGCTCCTCATTATGGTAGAGCTTCATGGTGCAGCCGACACAGTCATAGCCTCGCTGCTGCATCAGATAAGCGGCAACGGCGGAGTCCACCCCGCCGCTCATGGCGATCAGCGCCTTCATTCGCCGCAGCAGTGACCGCAGCTTGCACAGTCAGGGAACTGCGCTGCATCGTATTCGATATGGTTTTTGTCATAATAGTCCTTCAGCGCCGCCTTGATCGCCTCCTCCGCCAGAACGGAGCAGTGCAGCTTGTGGGCAGGCAGCCCGTCCAGCGCCTCGGCGACCGCTTTGTTGGTCAGCTGCAGCGCCTCAGAGACGGGCTTTCCCTTGATCAGCTCGGTCGCCATAGAGCTGGAGGCAATGGCGCTGCCGCAGCCGAAGGTCTCGAATTTCACATCGACAATGATATCATTTTCGATTTTCAGATAGATGGTCATAATGTCGCCGCATTTCGCGTTGCCGACCTCGCCGACGCCGTCCGCGTTTTCAATCACGCCGACATTGCGCGGGTTGCGGAAATGATCCATCACTTTTTCACTGTATAATGCCATACGCTTCTCCTCACTTCAAAACATACGCGCGCTTGCCGCTTTGCAGCTCGCGCCAGACGGGCGACATCCGCCGCAGATAATCGACGACCTCCGTCACCGTCTTGATCAGATAGTCGATCTGCTCCTCGGTGGTATCCTCTCCGAGGCTCAGGCGCAGGGAGCCGTGCGCGACCTCGTGCGGTCTGCCGATGGCAAGCAGCACATGACTCGGGTCGAGCGAGCCGGAGGTGCACGCGCTGCCGGAGGAGGCACAGATGCCTTTATCGTCGAGCAGGAGCAGCAGGGACTCGCCCTCAATGCCCTCAAAGCAGAAATTCACATTGCCGGGCAGACGCTGTTCCGCGTCGCCGTTCAGCGCACAGTGCTCAATCTTGGATAATCCCGCAATCAGCCGATCCCGCAGGCCGGTCAGGCGGGCGGTGTTTTGGTCGATCCCCTCGACAGCCTCCTCCAGTGCCGCCGTCATACCCATAATCGCGGGCAGATTCTCCGTGCCGGCGCGTCTGCCCCGCTCCTGCGCGCCGCCCTCGATGAGGTTCGTCAGGAGAATTCCCTGTTTTGCGTAGAGCACGCCGATGCCCTTCGGACCGTGGAACTTGTGCGCTGAGAGGGAGAGCATGTCAATATTCTGTTCCTTGACATGAATGCGCAAATGTCCCGCCGCCTGCACCGCGTCCGTGTGGAACAGCACGCCGCGTTCCCGACAGACCTTTCCGATCTCTGCGATGGGTTGAATCGTGCCGATTTCGTTGTTGGCATACATGACCGTGACAAGGCAGGTGTCCGGGCGGATCGCTGCCGCGACCTCCTCAGGGGAGACAATACCGTTTTCATGGACATCCAGCAGCGTAATTTCAAAGCCCTCCTGCTCCAGCCGCTTGAGCATATGCAAGACCGCATGATGCTCAAAGGCGGTGGAAACGATGTGCTTTTTCCCCTTCCGCTGCCCGAGGCGCGCGGCGGAGAGCAGCGCCTGATTGTCCGCCTCGCTGCCGCCGGAGGTGAAATAGATTTCCTTCGCCTGACAGCCGAGGAGCTTTGCGATCCGCTCCCGCGCGCCCGTCAGCGCCTCGTTTGCCCGCTGCCCGGCGGAGTGCAGGCTGGAGGGATTTCCGTAAACGGTGTCAAAATAGGGCAGCATCGCCTGTATGGCGGTCCGGCTCATACAGGTGGTCGCCGCATTATCCGCGTAAATCTGCATAGTTATCTCCAATCATTCAGGAAAGCTCTGACGGAATCAGAGCTTTCTTTATCAATCAGTTATTTTACGGCATCAAAGCCGTGCTGTAGGTCTGCCAAAATGTCGTCGATATGCTCCGTGCCGATGGAGAGGCGCACCGTGTTCGGCTTCACACCCGCCGTCAGCAGCTCCTCCTCCGAGAGCTGGGAGTGCGTCGTGGAGGCGGGATGAATCACCAGCGATTTCACATCCGCGACATTCGCCAAAAGGGAGAACAGTTCAAGGCTCTCGGTGAACTTCCGCGCCGTCTCCGCGTTGCCCTTGATCTCAAAGGTGAAGATCGGCGCCGCGCCGTTCGGGAAGTAGCGGTCGTACAGTTCCTTCTGCCTGCCGGTCGCCAGCGACGGATGGTTGACGCGCTCGACCTGCGGATGCGCCTTGAGGAAGTCCACAACCTTCAGCGCGTTCTGCACATGGCGCTCCACGCGGAGGGAAAGTGTCTCCAAGCCCTGCAGGAGCAGGAAGGAGTTGAAGGGCGAAAGCGTCGCGCCCATATCCCGCATCAGGGTAGTGCGTAGCTTGATGATATAGGCGAGATTGCCTGCCGCCTCCGTAAAGACGACGCCGTGATACGAGGGATTCGGCTTGGACAGACCGGGGAACTTGTCGTTCTGCGCCCAGTCGAATTTGCCGCCGTCCACGACCACGCCGCCCATGACCGTTCCGTGGCCGCCGATAAACTTTGTCGCGGAATGCACCACGATATCCGCGCCGTGCTCAATCGGGCGCAGGAGGTAGGGCGTTGCAAAGGTGCTGTCCACAATCAGCGGAATGCCGTGGCGGTGCGCGACGGCTGCAATCGCTTCGAGGTCAATCACATCGGAATTGGGGTTGCCGAGCGTCTCGGCGTAGAGGAGCTTCGTATTCGGCAGAATCGCCCGCTCGAAATTCTCGGGATCGGACGGATCGACAAAGGTTGTTTGAATGCCCTGATCTTTTAAAGTGTTGGCGAACAGATTGTAGGTACCGCCGTAGAGGTTCGTCGAGGAGACGATATGGTCGCCTGCAAGCGCGATGTTCTGCACGGCATAGGCGATCGCCGCGGAACCCGTCGCAGTCGCCAAAGCCGCGGCGCCGCCCTCCAAGGCGGCAATGCGCTTTTCAAATACATCCGTCGTCGGATTCATCAGGCGCGTGTAAATATTGCCGTTTTCGGTCAGACCGAAGCGTCCTGCCGCCTGCGCGGAGTCCTTGAACACATAAGAAGTTGTCGCATAGATCGGGACGGCTCTCGCGTCCGTCGCGGGATCGGGATGCTCCTGCCCGACATGGAGCTGCAAGGTTTCGAATTTATAGTTTGACATTTTCAGAATTCCCTCCGTTTATTCTTTGTTTTTTCTATTTCCAACCGTCATTCGGTTACACATTCGCATCGCCCCACGCGTCAAAGTACAGAAAAAACAAATCATAATCCTCAGGTCTCCTTTCCTACAAAACCACTAACATAGTGGGTTGATAATGTTATAGCATGAAACAGCCCGCTTGTCAACGATTTTTTTCACATTTTTTCCACCGCTCCTCCTGTAGGGCGGGGACATGTCCTAAGCCGGTGTAGGCACTCCCTCGGAAGCCGCAGCGGTTGCTATCCCTGACGCGTCTGCGGACAGCCTTTTGGCTAAGGGCTAAGGAGTAAGGGTGAATGACGGAGGTGTGCTTCGCACGATTTAAAAAATTTAGATCAGCTGCCCTCTTTGTCATTGCGAGGAGCGCAACGACGTGGTGGCGCAGCCGTCCGTGAGGAACGAGCGTTACGGATGCTGCATACCCCCCTGCGGGTGCAATCTCCGACGATAGGTTTGTACGCCGTCGGCAGTTCCTGCACCGATGCAATGCAAGAGGAAAAAGAAACAGCGAACGGCACACAATCCCGTACCGCTCGCTGTTTACGATTCCCTATTCACTATTCCCTATTCACTGCTCGTACCGATGGCTTCAAAAATGCTCTTCACGCTTTCAAAGGTATAGGTCGGCTTCACATCGCCGGTCAGAATGTCCTGCTCGGTCGCCTCGCCGGTCAAAACGCAGATGCTCGTCACGCCCGCGTTGACACCGGCAGCGATGTCCGTATAGAGGCGGTCGCCGATCACCACGGTGTCCTCCCGCCGCGCGTGGTACATCTGTCTCGCGATGTCAATCATCATCGGCGCAGGCTTGCCGATATAGATCGGTTCCCTGCCGGTGGCGTTTTTGAGCATCATACAGATCGAGCCGCAGTCCGGCACATAGCCGAAGCTGACCGGACAGACCAAATCGGGATTGGTGGCGTAAAACGGAACATCCCGAAGCAGCAGCTCGCAGGTGTTGCGCAGCTTTTGGCTCGTCAGCTCCGTGTCAAAGCCCACCAAGATCACGCCCACCTCGTCCGTAACCTCCTCCGTCACATGGACGCCGTAGGCGCTCAGCTCACGCAGGAGGGATTTCGTCCCCTGACAGTAGACCGTCGCGTTCGGATAGCGCTCACGCAGGAGCATTGCCGTCGCCTGCGCGGAGGTAAAAAAGCAGTCCGCCGTCGTCTCAATACCCAGGCGTCCAACCTTCTCGATATAGTCCGCAACGGATTTTGACGAGTTATTCGTGATGAAAACATATTTTCCGCCGACGGCAAGGATATGGCGCAGCAGCTCCTTTGTCCCGTCAAAAAGGCGGTTCTCCTGATAGATTGTGCCGTCCATATCCAAAAGGAACAGCCGCTTTTTCCGCAGCTCCGAAGCCTCTTTTCCGAAATGATCATATATCGCCATAGCTGACACACCAACCTGATCGTAGTCCATTGCCGACTGTAGGAATACAGACCGAATGATTTTGAATCCGCGCGCAGCGCTCTTCAGCCATTCATCCTTCACTCTTAGCCCTTAGCCCGTTTTACTTTCGCCACACCATCTTATTTACCACGCCGGTATAGCTCTGGATGATCTTTACGACTTTCGTCGAGACATTCTCCTCCACATAGTCCGGCACGGGAATGCCATAATCGCCGTTGCGAACCATCTCGACAGCGGTATCGACCGATTGGAGCAGACCCCTTTCGTCGATGCCGGAGAGGATGAAGCACGCTTTATCCAACGCCTCCGGACGTTCCGTGGAGGTGCGGATGCAGACGGCGGGGAAGGGCTTTCCGACAGAGGTGAAGAAGCTCGCCTCCTCGGGGAGGGTTCCGCTGTCCGAGACCACGGCAAAGGCGTTCATTTGCAGACAGTTATAGTCATGGAAGCCCATCGGCGCATGGCAGATCACACGGGGGTCGAGGCGGAACCCGCTCGCCTCCAGCCGTTTTTTCGAGCGCGGGTGGCAGGAATAGAGGATCGGCATATCGTACTTCTCCGCCATTCGATTGATCGCCGTAAACAGCGAGGTAAAGTTCTTCTCCGTGTCGATATTCTCCTCGCGGTGCGCCGAAAGGAGGATGTATTTCCCCTTTTCCAAGCCGAGGCGGGCGTGGATGTCCGACGCCTCGATCTCGGCGAGGTTCGCGTGCAGCACCTCCGCCATCGGGCTGCCCGTCACATAAGTGCGCTCCGGCGGCAGTCCGTTTACCGCCAGATAGCGGCGGGCATGCTCGGAATACGCCATATTGACGTCCGAAATAATGTCCACAATGCGGCGGTTCGTCTCCTCCGGCAGGCACTCGTCCTTGCAGCGGTTGCCCGCCTCCATATGGAAGATCGGAATGTGCAGCCGCTTGGCGCCGATGACCGAGAGGCAGGAATTGGTGTCGCCCAGCACCAGCACGGCTTCTGGCTTCAATTCCGCCATCAGGTCGTAGGAACGGGCGATGATGTTCCCCATCGTCTGCCCGAGGCTGTCTCCCACGGCGTCCAAGTAGATCTCCGGCGCGTCGAGCTTCAGATCTTTGAAAAACACACCGTTGAGGTTATAGTCGTAGTTCTGCCCCGTGTGGGCAAGGAGGGTGTCAAAATAGCTGCGGCACTTGTTGATCACCGCCGCAAGGCGGATGATCTCGGGTCTTGTGCCGACGATGATCAACAGCTTCAGCTTGCCGTTTTCCTTCCATACTGCGTTTTGATTCATAGTTCCACCGCCTCAAAAAATGTATCCGGACGCTGCGGGTCAAAAATCTCGTTCGCCCACATGAGCGTAACCAGCGGCTCCGTTTGGCTCAGATTGGTAATGCTGTGCGTATAGCCCGGGAGCATATGCACCGCCTGCAGCTGCTCGCCGCTGACCTCAAAGCGCAGCACCTCCTGCGTGCCGAGCTTGCGCTCCTCGATCAAGCCGTGTCCGCTGACAACGATAAAAAGCTCCCACTTGCTGTTGTGCCAGTGCTGCCCCTTGGTAACGCCCGGCTTCGAGACATTCACGGAGAACTGCCCGCAGCTTGCGGTCTTGAGCAGCTCCGTGAAGCTGCCCCTCTCATCCGTATGCATTTCCAGCGAAACCGCGATGCGCTCCTGCGGCAGATAGGATAGATAGGTGCTGTAGAGCTTCTTGGCGAAGCTGCCCTCCGGGAGTTCCGGCATCCTAAGCGTACTGCTCTGGGCGCGGAAGGTATGCAGCAGCTCCGTAATCTGTCCGAGCGTGACGCTGTGGGTCACCGGCGCGGCACAGTATCTGCCATCCTCCTTCAGAACGGTACGCAGACCGTCAAAGCCGCAGCGATGCTCCTTCCCCTCCAGCGCGTCCAGCAGCTCCTCGATCAGATCGTCAATATAAAGAAGCTCCAGCACTGTATTCGGATCGTTGACCGTGATGGGAAGGTCGCGCGCAATATTGTGGCAGAAGGTCGCGACGGCGGAATTATAGTTCGGTCTGCACCACTTGCCGAACAGGTTCGGGAAGCGGTAGACCAGCACCTTCGCGCCGGTCCGGGCGGCATAGTCAAAAAACAGCTCCTCGCCCGCCCGCTTGCTCTTGCCGTACTCGCCCTCGGCGTAGCGCCCCACAAGCGTAGCTTGAATTGAGCTTGCAAGCATCACGGGACAGGTATTCCCGTAGCGGTGCAGCGTATCCAGCAGCGTGCTTGAAAAGCCGAAGTTGCCGCGCATAAACTCCTCTGCGTCCTTCGGGCGGTTGACACCGGCAAGATGAAAGACAAAGTCCGCCCTCCGGCAGTATTCCTCCAGCAGCGCAGGCGGCGTGTCGAGGTCATATTCAAAAATTTCTTCAATGCACAGGTGCGGACGGGTGCGGTTTTTATTCTCTCGGATTTTTTTTAGATTTTCCGCAAGATTCTTCCCCACGAAGCCTGCAGCACCGGTAATCAGTATGTTCATAGCGGCTCTCCCCCCCGGCAAGGATTTCAAAACGCGCCGGATCAAGATTCTCGTTTTATTTTACTAACTGTAGCGGAAAAAGTCAAGCAATGCCTATGTGTATCTGTACAAAAGAGGACGCGGTACCTTCCTCCGGCGCATTTTCGTCACTTCGACGGAAGCCGCAGCGTTTCGTCCGCATTCCCGCCGCTTCCTTTCGATGGAATCTCAGAGAATCCGAACTTTTTCGGCCGAATCCCCCTCTATTTTGTTTACATAATATTAAATTATTTTGTTCATTCCCGATTATTGAAACCGCAAAATTCCTAAAGTATGCACTCTCTTATACACGGTTTGCATGGTTGCTGCGCTTGCCGCGCTGTAAAAAAACGGTTGAATTGCAGCAGTTGTACACACTTTGCACAGAGTTTTGCACAGCGTGGCTGTCAGAAATTATTCCGTATTGCCTGTATTTCTTGTTTACATAATTCTGTTTCTCCTGTACGCGCGAATTGTGCAGTTTGATGCCGCGCAATGCGGAAAAATCCGTCGGCAGGAAAACGCACACGGATAAACGCAAACCACGGATGAAAACCTAAAAAGGCATTTCTTCCGTGGTCCTATTCCGATATTTTTGTCTATTGCTGCACGAACTGCGCAAGCTCCTCCTGCGAAAACTTCGGATGCAGCGCAGCGTTGAGCGCATCGGCAAGGAGGCTGCCGAGCCACGCGATCTGCCCATCGATATCGCGCGGCGTGACGATCATGCGCTCCTCCGCGCTCTCGCACAGGGCGGAGGCATCCACCACGGTCGGCACGCCGAGGCAGAGCACGGGCACGCCCAGTGTCTCCTCCGAAAACCCCGCCCGACGGTTCCCGACGCCGGAGCCGGGGACAATCCCGGTGTCCGAGAGCTGGACGGTGCGGCAAAGGCGCTCCATGCTTCCTGCCGCAAGCGCGTCAACGGCAATGACCAACTCCGGCTTCACATGGCTGACCGCGCCGCGCACCAGCTCCAGCGTCTCAACGCCTGTCGTCGCCAGCACGCCCGGGGCGACGGCGCTAACCTCCCGACAGTCTCCGAACTGCGCGGGCAGATTGGCAATCAGATGGCGCGTGAGAAACAGCCCATCCGTCGTGCGCGGCCCCAAGGCGTCGGGCGTGACGGCGCGGTTTCCCAAGCCGACGACCAAAACGCTTTTTTCATCCTCCCCATGCAGGAGTCTGCGCAGTTCCTGCGCCAAGACGCGGGCAGGGCGCGCCCTATCGCGGTCAAAGCGCGGCAGCTCGACCGTTACATAGCACCCGATCGGCTTGCCGAGGGCCGCCTGTCCCTGCTCGTCCAAAATATCCACCTGCGTCACGGAAAGCCCCTCGCTCTCGCGTTCCCGCGCTTTTACGCCGGAAAGCTCCGTCGTCTCCCCCGCCGATTTTTCCCAAAGCGCCTTCGCTTCCAGCGCCAGATCCGTCCGAATCGCCGTAAAAACCGCCCCCTTTTCGCATAGTCTTTCCCCAAAAGCAAAATTTTTTGCAAAAATGCGAAAAAAACTATTGATTTTCCGCACTTCTCCCGCTATAATGTATTTCTGCATGAAGTAAAAACACACGGATTTTAGATAAATGCCGTTAGAGGGAGGTGCAACCATGCCCAACATCAAGTCCGCAAAGAAGAGAGTTTCTCTTTCCCGCGCTGCCAACGAACACAACAAGATGGCGAAGTCCGCTCTGAAGACCACCATCAAGAAGTTCGACGCTGCCGTTGCTTCCGGCGATAAGGCACAGGCAGGCGCTGCCTACACCGCAGCCGTCGTCGCTGTCGATAAGGCCGTGAACAAGGGAATCCTTCACAAGAACAACGCCGCCCGCAAGAAGAGCAGCATGACGCTGAAGATGAACGCGATGGCGTAAGCAAAATCGGATTATTCCGCCTGATGGACCACCTCCATCAGGCTTTTGCTTTATTTGCCCGTACAAGCCACCCCATCGTGTCATTGCGAGGGCGCTTGCGCCCGTGGCAATCTCTATCAGACGAAGAACTAAGGACGAATGGTGAATAGCTGATGCGGCATACCCCTTGCGGGTGCAATCTCGTGTAGAAACTACTACCCTGTACAATCCTGTTTCTCTGTACCGTCTGCCGCATTGCGGACGGCACGCCCAGTGGTCGTGCCCTACGATCGTTGATCGCATTCTCGCCGTAGGAGCGGACGACTCCGTCCGACCAAACTCAAATAATTCCAACCCGAAAGGAGCGGCGCATATGGCGCAGACGGATTCCATACGTACCATCCCGGGCATCGGGCCGAAAAAGGCGGCGTTGTTTGCCAAGCTCGGCATTGAGACGCTGGGCGACCTGCTGCACTTCTATCCCCGCGATTATGAGGATCGGACGCGGATCACCCCGATTGCCTCACTCCAGGTCGATCAACCCGCGTGCTTCATCGCCTCGGTGGTGACGACGCCGCAGACGCACCGCATCCCCAAGCCCGGGCAAAAGACGCTTGAGGTCACGAAGTTCGCCGTCGCCGACCATACCGGGCGTCTGAATCTGACCTTCTTCAACGCCGCCTACAGCGCGGGTAAATTAGAGCGGGGCGAGACCTACTGCTTTTACGGCGCGCTGACCGGAGACTATCTCGGCTACGCCATGACGAACCCGCTCTTTGAGCCGCTGGACGCTGCCGGAAGCATCACCCGCCGCATCATGCCGATCTATCCTCTGACGGCGGGTCTGAACAATAAGGCAATCATGCAGGCAGTCGCCGCCGCCCTCGCGCGCTGCACTCCGCTGGAAACGCTCCCCGAAGCACTGCGGGAGAGCTACGGCTTGTGCGACGCCGCCACCGCCCTGCAAGAAATTCACTGTCCATCGTCGATTGAGTCTCTGGAAGAAGCCCGTAAGCGGCTGATCTTCGAGGAGTTCTATATTTTTTCCGCCGCCCTCGCCCTCGTAAGGGCAAAGCGCAGCGTTCGTACCGTTTCCCCGTTTCAAACCGAGGGCATGGAGACCTTCTACCGCGCCCTCCCCTTCCAACTGACAAGCGCCCAAATGCGTGTCATCGAAGAAATTCTCGCGGACTTCCGCTCCGGCAAGCCGATGAGCCGCCTTGTGCAGGGCGATGTCGGCAGCGGCAAAACGATGGTCGCGGCAGCGGCGGCATTCTGCGCGGCAAGAAACCGGAAGCAAACCGCCCTGATGGCGCCTACGGAGATTCTCGCCAAGCAGCATTTTGACCGTCTCGCCCCATTGCTGGACGCTCTCGGTATCCGCTGCGCGCTTCTGACCGGCTCTATGACCCCGCAGCAGAAGCTTGCCCGCAGAAAGGAGCTTGCGGAGGGTGCCTATGATCTTGTCATCGGCACGCACGCGCTCTTGACCGAATCGACCACCTTCCAAAACCTCGGCTTAGTCATCGCGGACGAGCAGCACCGCTTCGGCGTGTCGCAGCGCGCCGCTCTGCTGGCCAAGGGCGAGCAGCCGCATCTGCTGATCATGTCCGCCACGCCGATTCCGCGCACGCTGGCTTTGATCCTCTACGGCGACCTCGATGTCTCCGTCATTGACGAGCTGCCGCCGGGCAGGCAGAAGGTCGATACCTTCCTTGTGGATGAGCGCTACCGCAAGCGGCTCAACGGCTTCATCCGCAAGCAGGCGGAGGAACAGCATCAGACCTTTATCGTCTGCCCCGCCATTGAGGAGAGCGAGACGGACTCACTCAAATCCGCCGAGCAGTGGGCGCAGACGCTCCGGGACTATGTCTTTCCCGATCTCCGCGTAGCGCTGCTGCACGGAAAAATGAAGGGCACGGAAAAGGAGCAGATCATGTCCGCCTTTGCCGAGCATGAATATGATATTCTTGTCTCCACAACAGTCATCGAAGTCGGCGTGGATGTACCGAACGCAACGCTGATGATCGTGGAAAACGCCGACCGCTTCGGGCTGTCCCAGCTCCATCAGCTCAGAGGACGTATCGGGCGCGGTTCGGCGAAGTCCTATTGCATTCTCGTTTCCGACAATCCGAACAAGGAGACGCGCGCCCGCCTAAAGGCATTGTGCGCAACGAACGACGGCTTCCGCATCGCGGAGGAGGACTTAAGCCTGCGCGGGCCCGGCGACTTTTTCGGCAGCCGCCAGCACGGTCTGCCCGCCTTCCGCATCGGCAATTTGGCGCAGAACATGACCGTCCTCGCGCAGGCGCAGGAAGCAGCAAAGCAAACCGTCGCTGCGGGCGAGCTCCCCGACCGGCTGCAGGAGGCAGTCAACGCCCTCCTCCAAAACGGTGAGTTCTCCCTCAACTAAGCAAACCCATCCACATTCGGCAGTGTCTGCACAGATTGCCACGTCGCTGCGCTCCTCGCAATGACATGGGGGGGGAGGCTACCCTCCTTGTCATTGCGAGACCAGTGCGCACACTGGTCGTGGCAATCTCAGGTTGTGGTTTTGTACGCAGTCGGTAGTTCCTACACGAGATTGCCGCGTCACTGCGCTCCTCGCAATAACATGGTAGGCTGCCGTGTCTGTCATTGCGGGGAGCGCAGCGACGCGGTAGCGCAGCCGTTCACGAAGAACGAGTGTTACGGATGCGGCATACCCTCTGTGGGTGCAATCTATTTATACTCTCGGCATACACTCGCTGGCGCCTGCACGTGTATCCGCTACAGTAGCTATTTCATTCATCCTTGCGCGCAAGCAGCATTTTATTTTGATGTGAAGCAACAAATTCTAGCTCTCTGCGTCTTCCGGGGATAAAAAGCACGGAGAAAGCACATGCAAATCTGCTCTCTCCGTGGTATACTGCATATAGAGAGGTGCTGCCGACGAACGGTTGCCCTCCAAATTCACCGGATTGCTCCGTCAGGCTTTGCAGGCACTTAGACGGAGTAATCTTTTTTGCAAAAATTAATTTTATGTTTCTACGGATAACCTATAAATACGGTATCGTATTCCTCAAAGTTGTCCACCGCTGCGGCTGTCAGAGCAACTGTTCTTTCCGTGGGATGATCATGTTCATAAATGACACGGCTGTTTTCATTATTCCAATTCAGATCTTCACTACTGTAAGGTTTTACAGGTATGAGCTCGAACAGATCACCGCCCGTTGCAGAAGCAATAGATTCGGCAGCTTCTTTTGTATTTCCTGTTGCAGAGAAATAAACAACGAGCACTTTTTTGCCGAAAGCTTTCTCAGAAGGAGCAAAAAACGTGCTTTCCGCCTCGGTATTTCCGCTGAATGATTGCAGGTTTTCCGAAGTCCCGGACGCACTGCCGGACTTGTCCGCACTTTGACTTCCGCAGGCAGCAAGAGATACTGTCATCAAAGCACTGATTATGCAGGAAGGATTCTTTTCATATATAATCTCATTTACCAGCTTTTCTTCTCCTTGGAGCAATCCTGCTGCTTTTTTCTCTCCTCAACCATACCTACAAACCATTCCACCATGGACGGATCCTGATGGGAGAAGAAGGAGCTTTCATTTTTATCCAAAGCCGCGATCGCGGTCATATCCTCCTCGGACAGCGTAAAATCAAACACATCAAAATTCTCTTGCATGCGTTCGATATGCGTTGACTTCGGAATGACAACCACCCCGCGCTGAATATTCCAGCGAAGCATCACCTGCGCCGTTGTTTTTCCGTATTTTTCACCGATCTGCGAAATGACCGGATTGTCAAATGTACCTCTGCGGCCTTCCCCGAACGGTGCCCATGCCTCCAAGCGGATACCGTACTTGTCAGCCCATTCTTTTAAGCGTGTCTGCTGATTGAAAATGTGTGTTTCCATCTGATTGACCATAGGTTTGATTCGGTGAAACGCCGCAAAGTCAACCATACGGTCAGCGTAAAAGTTGGATATGCCGATTGCGCGGATTTTTCCCTCTTCGTACAATTCTTCCAATGCTCTCCACGCGCCGTAAGCATCGGCGAAGGGCTGATGCAGCAGTACCAAATCCAAATAATCCGTTTTCAGCTTGCGAAGAGACTCGGCAACGGAAGCCTTGGTCTGTTCATAGCCGTAATGCTCGATCCACACCTTGGTGGTAAGGAAGATTTCTTCTCTCGGTACGCCGGATTTCCGAATCGCAGAGCCTACTTCCTCCTCGTTGAAATACGACTGTGCCGTGTCAATATGTCGGTAGCCCACCTTCAGCGCGTCAAGTACGCAGCGCTCGCATTCTTCTTTTGTCACCTGATATACGCCGTAGCCTAAAATCGGCATTTTTACGCCGTTTGATAATGTGATATATTCCATTATGAAACACTCCTTCCCATTTCATAGGCTTCGTTATAAGCCGGCGTATCTTTTATCTCTCCGACCCTCCATGCACCGACGCCGTAGATAATGCCCGCTTCTCTCGCACCTTCGAGGCAATCCTCCGTAAAACCGCGGAACGCTTCCATCGTACGGGTAAGGTTTCCTTTTTCGGTATCCGCCGCTGTCAGGATAAAATAAAACTCCTTGTCGGTAATCTCCGTGTATCTCGGAACGGTGCGGTCAATGAAGGTTTTCATCTGTCCGTCCATCGTGTAGAAATAGACAGGCGTTGCAAGAACGATCACGTCCGCCGTTACCATTTTGTCAAGGATTTCTGCCATATCATCCTTTTGTACGCATTTGTGCGTGGCGTTGCACACACCGCAGCCGCGGCAGTACCCGATATTCTTTGCGGCTAAAAATATTTTCTCAACCTTGTTTCCGCTTTCGGCGGCGCCTTCGGCAAATCTGTCGCACAGGAGATCGGAATTGCCGCCTTTTCTCGGACTTGCCGAGATCATCAATACATTTTTCACTTTGCTACCTCCGTTCAGCTTATCGTTTACAGTATAGTACGTTTTCCATTGACAGAGAATCTCCGATATGTTATCATGGTATAAACATATAGTTTATACTTGCGTTTAGAGGTACCATATGTATCATCCTTTGCTCGATACTTTTATCGCCGTCAGCGACTGCGGCAGCTTTACCAAAGCGGCAGAGCATCTGTATATTTCCCCCACTGCCGTTATGAAACAGATGAATGCGCTGGAAAGCCACCTGAACGTAAAGCTGATAGAGCGTACTCCGTCAGGGGTGCGTTTGACGCGGGCGGGAGAGGTCATTTACCGTGATGCAAAGTTTATGATGGATTACTCCAAAAAGTCCATTGCCGCCGCAAATGCCGCCGCACATAAATACGATACTACCTTTTGCGTCGGCACGTCTTTGCTGAATCCCGCGAAGCCCTTTATGGATTTGTGGTATCGTATCAATCAAAGCTTTCCGGACTACAAGCTGCACCTTGTTCCTTTTGAAGATAATCACGAGGGTATTTTGTCGGAAATTGAAAAGCTGGGAGAAAAATTTGATTTCCTGATCGGCGTCTGCGATTCCAAAGCATGGCTGTCTTTATGCAATTTTTTGCCGCTCGGCAGGTACCAAAAAATGATCGCCGTATCAAGGGAACATCCTCTTGCATCGAAAAGCCGTATTGATATCAAAGATTTATACGGCGAAACGCTTATGATGGTAAAAAGAGGGGATTCCGGCGTGAATGATTTTATCCGAAATGATTTGGAAAAGAACCATCCGCAGATTCATATTGAAGATACCCCTCACTTTTATGATTTATCGGTATTCAACCGCTGCGCGGAAACCGGAAACGTTCTGCTTACAATTGAATGCTGGCGGGAGGTTCACCCCGGTCTTGTCTCTATCCCGGTCAACTGGGATTACAGCATTCCTTACGGGCTCCTCTACAGCCTTCATGCGCCGGAGGATGTGCTGAGATTTGTGAAAGCGGCAGAGTCTGTGTCCGTTTGAAATCTGTTCTCAGGTATATTCGTGCCCTGACGTTTTTCCAAATTTGCAAAGCTGTTATCACCGGAAAGCAGCAGATTGTAACACAGAATCTGGAAGAAGCTCGTAGGGCACGACGACTCGGCGTGCCATCCGCGAAGCGGCAGACGGTACAGAGCAATCCGCTTGTATGCAATTGTATATCGACGGCAAGGGGCTGTCGTGCTATAAACAGTACGACAGCCCCTTGTCCGTTTATCCTATTCGGTTTTCAAATTTCTCCGTGCAGAACATCCCGCTATTTGACGAGGGCTGTTTCTATTCACCGTAAGAAAATATACTTCCCGCCTCTGTAGGGCCGAACCGTGCCGATCCGCTGGGCGGAGGGGACGGCGGTCTTGAGGTCGGCATAGAGGGCGTCCGCGTCGTCTGGATGCACTGCGATCAGAAGCCCGCCCGAGGTCTGGGGGTCATAGAGCATATCCTGCACCGCAAGCGGCACCTCCCCCGCGTCGACCGCCGCCTCGGCAAAGGCGCGGTTGCGGTACATCCCCGCAGGCAAAATGCCCATCTCGGCAAAGCCGCGCGCCTCCTCGATCAGGTCGATCTGCGCGGTGTCGATTTCCAGCTCCATGCCGCTGCCCTGCGCCATCTCCAGCGCGTGCCCCAGCAGAGCAAAGCCGGTCACGTCGGTGCAGGCGTGGACGCGATAGTTCACCATCACGTCGCGCGCGCCCTTGTTGAGCGTGGTCATCAATCTTTTTGCAAGCGCCATTGTCTCCTCGGAAACCAGATCCACGCGCGCCGCCGTCGTCAGAATGCCGATGCCGAGGGGCTTTGTCAGAAACAGGACGTCCCCCGCCTCCGCGCCGCAGTTTTTGAGCAGCTTCTTCGGATGGACAAAGCCCGTCACGGCAAGCCCGTACTTCGGCTCATCGTCCAAAATGCTGTGACCGCCAGTGATAATCGCGCCCGCCTCATATACCTTGTCATAGCCGCCGCGCAGGAGGGCATGCACCGCCTCCTTGGGCAGGCTGTCCGGCACCGCCATGATGTTGAGCGCCAGCTTCGGCTCGCCGCCCATCGCGTAGACGTCCGACAGCGCGTTCGTCGCCGCGATCTGCCCGAAGGTATAGGGGTCGTCGTCAATCGGCGGGAAGAAATCGACCGTCTGCACGAGGGCAAGGTCCTCCGTCACCTGATAGACCGAAGCATCGTCCGACTTGTCAAAACCCACCAGCAGCTTCGGGTCATGATGCACGCGGATGCCGTCTAACAGCTTCGCCAGCACACCCGCGCCGACCTTCGCCCCGCAGCCCGCGCATTTTGCAAGCTTGGTTAATTTGATATCCTCCATCTCAAAGCGCCTCCGTATATCGTAAGATTGCCTCCAATACGCCGCCGCCGATGGCAAGCGCCTTGTCGGAGACCAAATGGCAGTAGGAAAGCTCCCCGCGCGGGTCCACGTCACCCGCCTTCATACCCTTATGCACGGGCGTGCCGTCCGCGAGCAGTCCGCGCAGGACGCCGCCGATCTGACAGCGCATCGGCTCGTCTCCCACATAGCCCGCGATCTCGTTCTGCTCCACCATCGCGCCGATCTCGAGCGTCTGTCGGAAGATGCCGTCGGCAGGGGCGCGGAGGACGCGTTCTCCCGCAAAGCCGCCGATCAAGCCGGGGATGTTGGTGTTCGGCAAAGGCGAGCCGTCCGTAATGACGCGCCCGAGCGTGTGCCCGCGCATCGTCTCAATTGCCGCGTGGCAGTCCACCCCCGCCGTAAAGCCGGGACCGACACCGATCACACAAGGTGCATCGGTAATCTTTGTCCCCAAATTTCGCTTGGCGAGAATCGCGTCCACCACCGCGTCCGGGTGCAAGTCCGCCATGCAACGCGCCTCCGGGTCTGCCAAAACGGGGATTCTCCCCTCTTTCAGAATGGCAAGCGCCTGTTCCGGCGTCTCGGCAAACTGCGCGGTCACATCCTCGACCGTCATTGTGCCGAACAAAATTGCCTGTGAGAAGCAGACCGTGCGGCGGATGGCGGTGGGGCGCGGCAGATCGGTCATCACGACCTGCATTCGCGCATGGTGCAGCCGCAGGGCGATGCCGGATGCCAAGTCGCCCGCGCCGCGAGTCAAAACGAGCATATCATCTCTCCTTTTTCTAAAGCCGCGAGGACGCACGGGCAGTCGAGCAAGCCCGCAAGCTCCCGCGCCGCCTGTTCCCGCATGGGCGTATCGACCTGATTGATCAGCACCCGCGTATGCAGCCGCTCCCTTTGCAGCAGTCTTGCCACGGCTTCCGGTGTTGCGCACACGGCTTCTCCGGTCAGCGCGGCAAAGACCTCCGGTCGGTGCACCTTCTCCGCGACGCTGCCGTTCAGACCGGATGTGCCGACTACACAGATCACCTGCGCCGCCTCAGCGGGGACGACCGGCTCATGCGCCGCGTGCGCCTTGATGGGCAAACGCTTTGCCCCATCCGCCTCGACCAAGACATAATCCGCGTACCGGGCAAGCACCCCAATCGGTTCGCGCGGCGCAGTCAGCTTCCCGTGTTCACAGGGTGTGCCGACGCATAAGACCGGCTTAGGCTGCGCGGCAGTCTCGGAAAAGGGCATATTCTGCGGCGGGAAAATGTGCGTCGTGGTCGTGACAATCACCGTGCCGCAACGGGAAAGCTCCTCGGCGAGCCGGAGCAGCAGCGTCGTCTTGCCGCCCGCGCCGATGATCGCCGTAACGCCGCGCTTCACGGCAAGCCCCTCGGAAAACAGCATCATCGCATTCCTCGCATTTCGTTATTCTTCTCATAGGATAACACATTCGGCAGGCTTCGTCAACCGCGCGCAAAAAATATTGACGCAGCGCGCGAAGCTGTGGTATACTTACCTTATGGAACAAAGCTTCAGACCTGTCTTGACCGTGCGAATCTTCGGAGAGAGCAAATGCTTCGGGCCCGGCGTTGCAGAGCTGCTGCGGCGCGTGCGCTCGGAAAAATCGCTCCGCGCCGCGAGCGCGTCAATGGAGATGGCATACTCGAAGGCATGGACGGTCATCAAGAACTCGGAAGCCGCGCTCGGCTTCAAATTGCTGGTTTCCACCACGGGCGGCAGACACGGAGGAGGTGCGACACTCTCGCCAGAAGCAGAAAAATTACTCGCCGCTTACGATGGATACTGCGCCGCCCTCCGCCGCTGCGCAGAAGCAGAATTCTCCCGCACCTTTGACGGCATCCTCCCGCAGAAATAACCTCCCAATACACGCACCCCCTGTAGGGCGGGGATATGTCCCCGCCGTGGCAGCTACGACACCATATGCAGCATCGCAAACCCGTGCAGATGCCGCTTCGCGGTCGGCGGGGATATGTCCCCGCCCTACAAAGGCTTTTTCGTTTCTCGTGGTGCGTTTTTTCGCGTGTGGCAATCTGTGCAGTTCGGCTGATAAGTGTATATCAAAAAAGCTTAGACATGACGGTTCTCGTCTTGCCTAAGCTTTTTATTCTTTCAGCGTTTGCTGCCGAGGCGGCATTTGAAGTCCCGATAGCCGAATTCGGTCAGCCGCGTCAGCTTCCCCTGTTCGTCCCGTCTCCAAAGGTCGGGCAGGGGCATCCCGTTGAAGGTGTTGTTCTTGCAGGTGGAATAGATCGCCAAATCGCCGAAGATGACAAGGTCACCCTCCTGCAGCGGTCGGTCGAAGGAATATACGCCGATTACATCCCCCGCAAGGCAGGTCGGCCCCGCCAAACGGCAGGCGTATCTCCCCTCCGCGCCCTCCTTTGCCTGATAGACGGGCGGGAGATAAGGCATTTCCAAAACATCCGGCATATGGCAGGCGGCGCTGGCGTCCAAAACGGCAATGGGAAGCGTCTCATCCGCAATGACATCCAGCACGCGCGAGACAAGATAGCCCGCGTTCAAGGCGCACGCCTCCCCCGGCTCCAAATAGACCTCCACATTCCAAGAGTTCTTCGCGTATAAAATGCAGCGCTTCAGTGTGGATAGCTGATAGCCCGGGCGGGTGATATGGTGTCCGCCGCCCATGTTCAGCCATTGCATCCGGGGCAAGATATCGCCGAATTTCTCCTCCACCGCGCGCAAGGTCAGCTCCAACGCGTCCGCGTCCTGCTCGCAGAGGGTGTGAAAATGCAGACCGTCCAACAGCGCGGCCAGCTCCGGCGTCATCTCCCGATCCCAGCGCGCCCTTGTGACGCCGAGACGGCTGCCGGGGGCGCAGGGATCATAGATCGCGTGTCCCTCCTGGGTGGAGCATTCCGGGTTGATGCGCAGACCGATGCTCTTCCCTGCCTGCTTTGCCCGCGCGCCGAAGCGTTTGAGCTGGGCGGGAGAGTTGAACACGATATGATCCGCGTAGCGCAGCAGCTCCGTAAAGTCCTCCTCCCGGTACGCGGCGCAGAACACATGCACCTCTTTGCAGGGCATCTCCTCCGCACCGAGGCGTGCTTCAAACAGACCGCTTGCCTCGGTGCCCGCAAGATACTCGGACAGGAGGGGATAAAAATCATAATTTGAAAACGCCTTTTGCGCAAGCAGAATCCTGCAGCCGGTCTCCCGCATCACCGAGGCAAGCAGCGCGGCGTTTTCCCGCAGTTGTCCTTCCTCGATCACATAGGCAGGGGTAGGCAGCGCGGCAAAGGGGTTCTCCCCTTCTAAACGGCGGAACGGAGGACGGGCTTCGAGCTTCTCCGTCATCACTCCACCAAAGCAGGGGCGTGGTTTTCGCTGCGCGGCAGACCGTATTTGTCAAGGGCGTCGAGGAAGGGATCGGGGTCAAACTCCTCCACGGTATGCACGCCCTTCTCCGTCCACTTGCCGGTCAGCAGCATCAGCGCGCCGCACATCGCGGGAACGCCGGTGGTGTAGCTGATCGCCTGACTCTCGACCTCACGGTAGCACTCCTGATGGTCGCAGACATTATAAATATAATAGGTCTTGTCCTTGCCGTCCTTCTTGCCCGTGAAGATACAGCCGATGTTGGTCTTGCCGTGGGTACGCGGGCCGAGGCTTGCGGGATCGGGGAGCAACGCCTTAAGGAACTTGATCGGGACGATCTCCTGCCCCTCAAATTCGACGGGGGTGGTCGAGAGCATACCCACATTTTCCAAACACTTCATGTGGGTGAGGTAGCTCTGCCCGAAGGTCATAAAGAAGCGGATGCGCTTGACCTCGGGGATGTTCTGCGCAAGGGACTCAATCTCCTCGTGGTGCAGCAGGTACATATCCTTCTGTCCCACGCGGTCAAAGTCATATTCCCGCTTAATGCTCATTGCGGGGATCTCCACCCAGTGCCCGTTCTCCCAATAGCTGCCGGGCGCAGAGACCTCACGGAGATTGACCTCGGGGTTAAAGTTCGTGGCGAAGGGATAGCCGTGGTCGCCGCCGTTGCAGTCGAGAATGTCGATGGTGTCAATGGTGTCAAATTCGTGCTTCTTGGCATAGGCGCAGTAAGCCTGCGTCACGCCGGGGTCAAAGCCGCAGCCGAGCAGGGCGGTCAAACCGGCTTTTTCAAATTTCTCGCGGTAAGCCCACTGCCAGCTATAGTCAAAGTAGGCGGAGAAGCCCTGCTCCTTGCAGCGCTTTTCATAGATTTCGCGCCACGCAGGATCGTCCGTGTCCTCCGGCTCGTAGTTGGCGGTGTCCATATAGTTCACGCCGCAGGCAAGGCAGGCGTCCATGATCGTCAGATCCTGGTAGGGCAGGGCAATATTCATGACGAGGTCGGGCTTGTAAGCGTTGATAAGGTCAATCACCTGCTGCACGTCGTCCGCATCCACCTGCGCAGTGGTGAGCTTCGTCGCGGTCTTTCCCTCCAATTTGGAGACAAGCTCGTCGCACTTTGCCTTGGTACGGCTGGCGATGCACAGCTCCGTAAAGACCTCGCTGACCTGACAGCACTTCCGAATGGCGACGGATGCAACACCGCCGCAGCCGATCACTAAAACTCTACTCATGGTTGTTTCTCCTTTTATCTTATTTCAAAAAAGACTCTGTAGGGCGGGGACATGTCCCCGCCGACCGCGTAAGCGGCATCCGCACGGGTTTACGATACTGCAAGCAGCATCGTAGCTGCCACGGCGGGGACATGTCCCCGCCCTACAGAGAAGATGCGTTTAGGGATGGAGGGCTAAAAGCAGCTCTCGGAGAACCTTGCATGCCATTGCCGTGGAGCAGCCGCCGGCGTCGAGCATGGGGGCAAGCTCGTTGACGTCCGCCGCAACCACATTCGCCTTGCAGACCGTTTGGATTGCCCGCAGAAGCTGCAGGAAGCTTACGCCGCCTGCCTCCGGAGTCCCCGTACCGGGAAAGGCGGAGGGATCGAGGCAGTCTAAGTCAATCGTGAAGTAGACAGGCACCTGCCGCTCCCGCAGAGAATCGACAACCGCCTCAAGACCGTCAAAATCAAAGGGGTGCAGATCCGTGTGTTGCTCCGCAAAGCGGAATTCCTCGCGGTCGCCGCTGCGAATGCAGAATTGGTGGATGCGATTGTCGCCCAGCAGATCGTAGCAGCGGCGCATCACGCAGGCGTGGCTCAGCTCCGCGCCCAAATAGTCGTTTCTAAGATCGGCGTGGGCATCAAAGTGGATGATGTGCAAGTCGGGATAGCGCCGGAACACCGCCCGCACCGCGCCGAGGGTGACAAGATGCTCCCCGCCGAGGAGAAGCGGCAGCTTGCCGTCCTTCAAAATCGTGTCCGCTCTGCTCTCAATGTCCGCCAGCGCCAGCTCCGCCCTGCCGAAGCACAGCTCCAAGTCGCCGCTGTCAAAGATCGCGCAGTCGGTCAGGTCGCGCTTTTGGTAGGGGCTGTAGGTCTCAATGCCGAAGCTCTCGTGCCGCATGGCGGAGGGGCCGAAGCGCGCGCCCGGACGGAAGCTCGTCGTCGAGTCGAAGGGCGCGCCGAAAAGCACAAGCTTTGCCTCCTCATACCCGCTGTCGCAGCCGATAAAAGTCTCTACATTCCGCTCCAACATCCTCACTCCACCTCCTCCAGCATCCGCTCCAGGAAGGCGGGCAGATAGAATGCGCCGATGTGGAGCTTCGTCGTATAGTATTTGGTGCGCAGATTCAGCGCCAGCCATTTCTGCGCGTCAAGGTCGTTGACAGGGTGGTATTTTTTGCTTGCAAAGCCGAACAGCCAGTAGCCCGCCGCGTAGGTCGGGATATGCGCCTGATAGACACGGCTGATGGGGAAGGTGCTTGCAATGCGCTGATGGCTGCGCTGCATCGCCTCCGCGTCATGCTGATAGAAGGGGCTGCCCTGCTGATTGACCATGATCCCGTCCTCCCGCAGCGCGTTATAGCAGGTGCCGTAAAACTCGCGGGTGAAGTAGCCCTCGGAGGGTCCGAAGGGATCGGTGGAGTCTACGATGATCAGGTCATATTCGCCCTTGCAGCGGCGGATAAAGCGCAGGGCGTTGTCAAAATAGATGTTCACGCGGCTGTCGTCCAGTCGGCAGGCGTTCTCGGGCAGATAGGTGCGGCAAGCCTCCAAAACCTGCGGATCCATCTCCACAAGGTCGATTCGCTTGATCCGCTCATAGCGGGCAAGCTCGCGCACAACGCCGCCGTCGCCCGCGCCGATCACAAGGACGTCCTCAATGCCCGGATGCACGCTCATGGGTACATGGGTGATCATCTCGTCATAGATGAATTCGTCGCGTTCTGTCAGCATCACATTGCCGTCCAGCGCCAGCACTCTGCCGAACTCCGGCGTTTCGAAAATGTCGATCTGCTGATACTCGCTCTTTTGGGAGTAGAGGTGGCGGTTGACACGGATGCTGTGCTTGACATCCGGCGTGTGGAATTCACTGAACCAAAGCTCCATCGGCAAAACCTCCTATACCAAAACGTTGAGATGCAGAATGTCTGGATCCTCGGGGCCCGTCATGGAGCAGCCCTTCGCTTTCGCGTATTCGATATAGTCCAAAATTTCCTTCGTAATACGCTCGCCGGGAGCCAAAATGGGGATACCGGGCGGGTAGCACATGACGAACTCGCTGCAAACATGGCCCGCGCTCTCATGCAGCGGGAGACTCCTTTTTTCGGCATAAAAAGCCTCCTGCGGGCTGGTGACGACCTCAGGGTCGATATATTCCTGACTGAGCAGACCGGTGCTGTCGGTCTGATATCTGCGGCGAATCTCGGCAAGAGCGCTCACCAACCGCTCCAGCTCCTGCGGACGGTCGCCGATGGAGAGATAGGCGAGAATATTGCCGATGTCGCCAAACTCGATCTGAATGTCATATTCGTCGCGCAGAATATCGTAGACCTCAATGCCCGCAAGCCCGATATCGCGGGTGTGGACGCTGAGCTTGGTCGGGTCAAAGTCGAAGATCGAGTTGCCGTTGATCAGTTCTCTGCCGAAGGCATAGTAACCGCCGATGGCGTTGATCTCCTCTCTGGCATAATCCGCCATCGTGACGACCTTTGCAAAAACCTCCCTGCCGCGCAGGGCGAGGTTGCGGCGGCTGATATCCAGACTCGACATTAAGAGATAGCTCCCCGAGGTGGTTTGGGTCAGGTTGATGATCTGACGCACATGCCCCGCGTTCATGTTGGGGCCGATCAGCAAAAGGCTCGACTGCGTCAGACTGCCGCCGCTCTTGTGCATCGACACGGCGGACATATCCGCGCCTGCCTCCATGGCGGAGACGGGCATACCCGCGCCGAAGTAGAAGTGTGTGCCGTGCGCCTCGTCCACAAGGCAGTACATCCCCGCGTCGTGCGCCATCGTAACGATGTTGCGCAGGTCGCTGCAAATGCCGTAATAGGTGGGGTTGTTGACCAGTACCGCCACCGCGTCCGGATGCTCGCGGATCGCCTTTGCCACCTGCTCCCGCTGCATACCGAGGGAGATGCCCAACCTGCGGTCTACCTCGGGATTCACATACACGGGCACCGCGCCGCAGAGCACGAGGGCGTTAATAACGCTGCGGTGGACATTGCGCGGCAGAATGATCTTGTCCCCGCGCTTGCACACGGACAGCACCATGCTCTGCACCGAGCTGGTCGTGCCGCCGACCATCAAAAACGCGTAGGCTGCCCCGAAGGCATCGGCGGCAAGCTGCTCCGCCTCCTGAATGACGGAGACGGGATGGCAGAGGTTGTCCAGCGGCTTCATGCTGTTAACGTCAATGCTGACACATTGCTCGCCCAAAAACGCCTTTAATTCAGGGTTGCCCCTGCCGTGCTTATGCCCGGGCACATCAAAGGGGACAACACGCATTTGGCGAAAGGTTTGCAGCGCCTCATAGATCGGCGCTCTGTTCTGATCGAGCTTTCTCTCTTCTTTTTCCATAGCACACCTCGAAATAAGAAAAACGCAAGCCGCCCCTTGTGCAGCTTGCGTTTCTATCATAATCATCCGTCTTTGCCTTCCAAAAAATGGGATACAAATACACCTTTTACACGGAAGACAACATCGGGTATTCAGAGTCTATATAGCAACAATACTTTTACTACTCTTTATTGACCGTTTCACAAGCATGCGCAGATACGCATTTCGGTTATGAAGTAACCAACTTATAAAATTTGAGCTTTTAACTCAATCA
>JBJDYD010000154.1:0-6150 GCA_051867015.1 Faecousia sp.
TCACGGTGTACTTTGCGGGAGCCTTGACGGTAAAGGTGGTGTCGCCGGTGATGTCGACCTCGGCGCCTGCCTCATACTCGTCATCGCCCAGCGTCCATGTCGCGTCGGCATAGGGCGCATAGGTCGGCAGAGCGACGGTAGCGTCGGAGGTCTTTTCGACCAGCGCGACGTCATACAGGTAGCCGCTCTCGCCGATGAACTTGACCGTCCAGTACTCGGTGTTGTCCTCAAAGACCGGCGTCATGATGAGCGTGTAATCGCAGGTCATGCGGTAGGTCGTGTTTGGAACATAGAAGTTGCCGTCTGTGCCGCGCCAGCCGAGGAAGCTCTGACCGTCGGGGACTTCCCAGGTGTAGGGCAGCGGCTGGAAGTAGCCGTCGAATCTGACCTGCTGGCTGGCAAGATCGGTGGTGTCATGCTCGTTCATGCGGTAGGGGATGGAACGCATAATCGCCGTATAGACCGCCGTCACGGTCAGGTTGCCGCTGACGGGTGCAGTCAGATCGGCGTCCCATTTGCCGGAATAACCGGTCTTTCCGGGGACAGTCGGGATTTCACTCAGCGTCTCACCGTCGCGGACGGTGTACTGCGCGACCTGATAGCCGTTTGCCATGAAGGTCACGGTGTACTTCGCGGGAGCGTTGACGGTAAAGGTGGTGTCGCCGGTGACGGGAACCACGCTGCCTGCTTCGTACTCCGCGATGCCATCAGAGTTGCCCAGCAACCAGGTTGCATCGGGATACTCTGCGTACGCAGGCAGGGTAACCTTGGCATCGGACTTCTGCTCGACAAGCTCGACATCATAGATTGTGCCGTCCTCACCCATGAACTTGACCGTCCAGTACTTCGTGTCCTTATCGAACAGCGGAGCAAGGGAGAGATTGCCCGCGTAGTCGTAAACCGAAGAGGTGGTCTGGAGGAAAATGTCGCCCTGCTTGCTGACCCAGCCGTAGAAGGTCATGCCGTCCGGCACGCTGCCGGTATAGGGCTGGACGAAGAAGGTCTTGCCGTAGGTGACGGTCTGCGTTGTGGGTACGCCGGAGAAGCCAACGCCGAAATACATGACCTTGTACTGCTTCGCCGTATAGGCCGCAGTCACGATCTGATCGCCCGTGATGGCCGTGCCGTTCAGGTCGGTATCCCACGCACCGGTGTAACCGGTCTTGTCGGGAACCGCCGGAATTTCAGCCAGCGTCTCGCCGTCGCGGACGGTGTACTGCGCGACCTGATAGCCGTTTGCCATGAAGGTCACGGTGTACTTCGCGGGAGCGTTGACAGTAAAGATGGTGTCGCCGGTGATGGGAACCACGCTGCCTGCGCCGTACTTGTCGTTGGCAAGCATCCAGGTCGCTTCCGGATAATCGGCGTAAGTGGGCAGTGTGACGGTGGCATCGGAGGCCTTTTCGACGAACGCGACGTCATACAGGTAGTCGTCCTCGCCCATGAACTTGACCGTCCAATACTCGGTATTGTTCTCGAAGAGCGGGGTCACAACGAGCGGGTTGGTGTTCTGCATGAGGTAGTACAGACCGGGCACATACAGTTTGCCGTCCTTGCCGCGCCAGGCGAGGAAGCTCTGACCGTTGGGGACGTCCCATGTATAGGCCACGGGCGTGAAGTACCTGCCGTAGTCGACCGCTTGCCATGTCAAACCCGTCTCCGGATCCTCAGTTTGGCGGTACTGGATGTAGCAGGTCACTGCCTTATATTCTGCCGTCACGGTCATATCCTGAGTGACGACCGTTGCAGTCGTGACAGCGGGAGACCACTTGCCGGTGTAGCCGTAAACCTCGGGAACCGCCGGGATCTCCGGCAGGGTCTGACCGCCGCGGACGGTGTACTGCGCGACGAGATAGCCGTTGGCCTTGAAGGTTACGGTGTACTGCGCGGGAACGTTGACGGTGAAGGTGGTGTCGCCGGTGATAGCGACAGATTCGCCTGCGTTGTATTCAGCGGCGGAATCAGAGCCGTCCGGCATCCAGGTTGCATCGGGATAGGGCGCATAGGTCGGCAGAGCGACGGTGGCGTCCTCGGTCTGCTCAACCAACGCAGTCCGGTACAGATAGCCGTCTTCACCGATGAAGTTGACCGTCCAATAGGTCGTGTCGGTGTCGACCAGCGGGTTCAGCTCCAGATTGCCGGCGAGCGTATAGGTATAGGTCGCGCCCGGGAGATAGATGTTGCTGTCGCTGCCGAACCAGGCGTAGAAGGTCTGGTTCTCGCCGATGTCGGTGGCCTCCGGAACGGTGAACGGCTCGCCAAAGGTGACGTCCATCGTCTCGTCGCCGTAGGTGACCTCATATTCGTTGGGGGTGTAGCGCGCATAGTAGGTCGCGCTGTGGATCACGGGTGCGGTGGAGTCATATTCATCGCCGCCCTCGGTGAACCAGCCGTCGAAGGTGTAGCCCTCTCTATCCGATGCCGGAACCTCGCCAAGCACCGTGTTGTAGCCCACGCGGATGGTGGAGCCCATGTCGCCCTCTGCGAAATCCAATTCACAGTCGACGGTGAAGGTCTTCGTCACGGTGACATCGCCTTTGGTGAAGGAGACGGTGTATTCTCCCGCGTCCTTGACCGGAGAGGGGTTATAGGTCGGTTCGCCCCAGCCGCTGGGGGACATTCCGTACCCGGCGTTTTCGTCGTAAAAGAAGACAGGGGCGGTCAAGATCTGGAAGCCCATAAGGCTTGCCTGCGGGTTAAGCACCTCGCCCGTCTCGACCAGATCGGTCTTGACCGAGATCGCCGGTGTTTTCGCTACTGCGAGATAACCGAAAAATCTACCGCTGCCGTCGACGCTGTCGGGGCCGTAGATATTCAGGTCGCCGTTATTGTCCAGTTTTGTGTTGACGGTCAGGGTCACGCCCTCGGGAACGGTCAGGCTGGCGCCTGCGGCGATCGTCAGAGTATCAACGGTGTGGTCTTCGGTCAGGGTGACATCGCCGTAAACCGTGCCGTTCACCACGCCCTTGGTCAGGGTCTGGGCCCCGCCGATGCTCGCCGCGGTGACGAATGCGTCGCCGTTGACGGTGAGCGCGCCGGTGTCTACGGTATCCTTGCCGCCGCCGATGTCTGCAGCGCCGCCGTTGCCGGTGGCGGTAACCGTGCCGCCGTTGATGGTGACGTTGCCGCCGTTACCGGTGGTACTGCCGGCGCCATATTTGCCGCCGCCGCCGATGCCTGCCGCGTAAGTACCGCCGATGGCGGTAACGGTGCCGCTCTCGATGATGACGGTGCCGCAGCCACTGTTCACGCGGCCGCCGATGCCCGCGCCACTGCTCGGCGTATACCCCCAATTATGGTCTTCGGCACGCGCCTCAAGAGAGCCGGTGCCCGTGATGGTCAGCGTGCGTCCCGTTTCGACCACGATGCCTGCCTGATCTCTGCCGCCGACGAACAGATTCTCGCCCTCGAGAACCAGCGTGACGTTTGCGGCGCCGTTTCTGAGGTACATCGGGCTCATATAGTCATTATAGCCATTGTTAATGGTCAGGTTGCTTGCCTGGATCGTTACCGGCGTTGCCGTGTCAATCGCAAGGCTTCCCCCGCTGACCGTGCCGGTGACGGTGATGACCTGCGAGGGGTCAAACTCCTCCGTGGTCAGTCCGCCGCCGTATTCGACCTTGATCTTGCCCGACGTTTCGCCGTCCGCGACTGTAACATTGCCCTCGCTGATGTCAAAGACATAGCTCTCGGGGTCGCTTGCGGCGAACGCGCCGAGGGGCAGCACAGACAGGAGCATGCACAGCGTCAGGAAGATCGCAGTCAGCCGTTTGAAAGTGTGCTTCATGTTTGTTTCCTCCTTATTTCGGAATGAAATTGGTAAGCTCCGCGGATTCGGGGCTTACACCGTTGGAACATGGGTATTTGCGTCGCGTGGGATAGGGAATGCGTAGACGTGCGAAATCCGCATAACAGTGCAGATACCCGCACATGCAGACAGAAAACGCTGCCTTCCGCGATAGGCAGGCCTCCTGTCCCAATAGCTCTACACAATAATATTAATTCATCCCAAAACCAAAGTCAATCCGTTTTGAGAAAGAATTACAAAAGAGGAAGATTCAACGAAGCAATTCTACGTTTTTCACAAAAAACAAGGAGAATATTTCAATATTTTGACAACACCTTTTGATCTATCCGCGTAAGACCGTTTGTTCCGTTACCCGAAAGACCGATCACGCTTTGCAGGGCGGGGACATGCCATAAGCCGCGTGCAGGAACTACCGACTGCGTTCGAACCGCCACCTGTACCGCCGGAGGCTGATAGCCACCCCTACGAGAAGAATCGGAGCCTACGCCGTAGGGGCGGATAGTATCCGCCTGTGTGTAAGAACTACCGGCTGCGTCCGAATCTGTTCGTCTGTACCGTCTGCCGCTTCGCGGACGGCACGCCCGGTGGTCGTGCCCTACGAGACGTAGAACGCACCTTCGCCGTAGGGCGCGCACCCGCAAGGGGTATGCCGCATCCGTAAGGCTCGTTCCTCGCCAACGGCTGCGCTAACGACTCGGCGCGCCGGTGCAGGAACTGCCAAGTGCGAACAAAAAAGCAACAGGATTGCCACGGCGCAGGCGCCTCGCAATGACATGGGAAGCAGCCCTTTTTGTCATTGTCATGAAACTCCCTGTAGGGCGGGAACAGTCATAAGCCGCGTGCAGGCGCCCCCTCCATGTCATTGCGAGGAGCGCAGCGACGTGGCAATCTCGTGCAGGAACTACCGATTGCATACAAGCTTGTTCATGCCTGCCGTCTGCCGCTTCGCGGTCGGCGGGGATATATCATAGGACTAAGCCGTTCCGAGAGGCTGCTCTGCCAAAGAGAGAATCGTATGCCGAAGAAGACTTGCGATATTCTATTTATTATAGTATAATGAGAATCACAAGACGCTTTGCGGATCATCGGATGATCCCGAAAAATAGGAGGCTTCTCATGCAGCAGCGACTGAAAACACTTTTTTTCGTTCTTCTCGGAAACACCATGCTCGCGTTTTCCATCTGCGCGTTTGTCGTGCCGTATGACTTTATGCTCGGCGGCGTGACGGGCATCGGTCTGATCGTGCAGGAATTTGTGCCCGTGCGTCTATCTATCGTTTCGGGAATTGCCAATGTGCTCTTATTTGCGCTGGGTTGGATTTTTTTAGGGAAAAAGTTTGCGATGACTTCATTGCTTTCTACCATTCTCTATCCCGTCATTATGGCGGTATTTGAGGAGCTGCCGCTCGGTACGCTTTTTATGGAGGATCGGCTGCTCAGCGCGATCTTCTGCGGTGTGATTTCGGGTTTGGGCATCGGTTTGGTTGTTCGCGCGGGTGGATCCACCGGCGGTATGGACATTCCGCCGTGCATCTTGCAGAAATACTTCGGCATTCCCGTCGGAACCTCACTGATGGTGTTTGACACGGTGACCGTAGGCATTTTGGTCTGCTTCCGCGGAGTTGACGAGCTGCTTTACAGCTTGCTGATCATTGTGCTGATGTCGATTACGATCAACCGCGCCGTTGTGACGGGCGAGCAGAAGATCGAGATTATCATTATTTCTCCCGATTATCAGCGGATCCGGCAGGAGGTCTTGGAGAAGATCAACTGCGGCGTGACGATGCTGAACATCGAAACGGGCTATGAGGGGGAGCAGCAAAAGGCGATTCTGAGCGTTGTTTACGCAAAAAAGTATCCCGAGATCCGCGACGCTGCCCTACGCATTGACAGCAAGGCGTTCATCGTTGCCAACGAGGTCATGAACGTCAACGGCAGAGGATATACCTTTGCAAGAAACGAAACGGAACGCTGATCGGCAGGGAGAAGCGGCATTTCAATGCTTATGCCGGAGCCGCGGCCGTATGCATGGGTTACACCATCCTATTTTTCTACGCTTATCATTATAAAGAGCTGATTTGAAAGTTGCAATATATGTTGCGCGAAACGACGTTAAAGCGGCGCGAATCGACAAAAAGCGCCCGGAACCGCGAGATTTCGTGAATAGCGTCAGAGCGCTCAGCGCAGATGATAGATGTACTTTCAAAATAAGGATTGTAGGGTACGACGACTCGGCGTGCCGACCGCGAAGCGGCAGACGGTACAGACGAACGAGTTTGTACGTATTTGGTAGTTCCTGCACGCGGGCGGATACTATCCGCCCCTACTAGCCTGTAACGCTTA
>JBJDYD010000155.1:0-29746 GCA_051867015.1 Faecousia sp.
TTTTAAGCGTTACAGGCTAGTAGGGGCGGATATCATCCGCCCGCGTGCAGGAACCCCCTTTGGGCTAAGGGCTAAGGACTAAGCGTGAATGACTGTGGTGTGCTTCGCACGGATCAATAAACGGGCGGCCGATAGCCGCCCTACGGGATATGTCCGGTCAACGCCGCCCCAAGCATTGGTTCCATTGTCACGGCTCCAGCACATCGGCAAGCACGCGGTCGGTCAAGAAGGTGTTCGCGTTATAGAGGAACAGCACATCCGTCACGCCCTCGCGGGAGATCACGCTGTCGGCATCGCCGTAATAGTACCGCGCATCGAGCAGAATGATTCTGTCATAATACGGCAACAAGAACTGCAAAAAGCAGTTGGCGTAGGAATCCTTAAAAATCAGCAGCGTCTTCCCCGTCTCCGCCGTGGTCGTGATATCCACGCGTGCGTCATTGCCGCCGAGGAAAACGGCGTATTGATCCTTTTCGTTCAGCTTTTCGCGGTCATACATCGTCGCCGTCCGTTCCCCGTCCACCGTCACATAATACTCCATGTCGATCTTCGGAATATACAGTTCGATCACATCTGTCACGGCATGGCAGCCGCTCTTGGAGGCAAGTGTCCCCTCAAAGCTGTCCGTCACGGGATAGATATCATATTCCGCCGCGGGCTGCTCGATGCCCAGTCCCGCCGCCATACCTGAAAAGGCGTAATATGCGCCGAGACTCGTCCAGTGGTGGTCGGTGCGGTAATAGATCGGCTCGTCCTTATGCTGCGAAAGCGCGTCGGTCACGTCGAGGAAGTCTACGCCCTGCAAGCGCGCCGCAATGTCCTTGATATCCTGCCGCTGATCCCGCACGGGCGCATGATCCGGCAGCTTCTCCGCCTGCACGCAGGCGGCGTTCGGCACAACGGTCATGGAAATACGCAAGTCCTCATGCCGCGCGGCAAAAGCGTTGATCGCGTCCAAATTCCGCGTCAGCGCCGCCTCGTCCGGGGCTTCAGGCGCTTCCATCAGAGAATCGTCCGCGCAGAGATAGACCCCGCCCGCCTCCTGCGCGCCCAGCAGCCGCGAGGCTTGCAGGTCGATTGTGATCCATGTATCGCGCCCGACGAATTGGTCGGCAAGATAGTCCTCCCACGCGGCAAAATAGCTGCCGTCCAAGAGCGCGGACAGCGAAAATTTCGGAAGCTGCGCAAGCTTTCGGTTTTCGGCGGAGGAATAGTCTCTGTCCCGCGTCAGCGCGTTTGCGATCACGAAAGCAAACAGGCACAGCAGAAGGAAGATCGCCAAAAACGCGCCCTGCTCCATCACAAAGCGCCGCGCGCGCTTTTTTTGTTGCTCCAAAGCCTTCAACCTCCCGTCAGAATTGGAAATAGAGGAACGCGGAATAGGTGTCGTTCATCATCCCCGCAATACACAAAAGCAGCAGTGCGGCAAAACACACTATGCTCAGCGGAATCCACGCCCTGCCGCGCTGCGTCAGCCTTCTGCCGAGGTTGGTGCCGATAGGCAGACAGGCAAGCACCGCCAAAAGCACGACGCGCCACGCGCCGCTCCAATAATACTTCGCCGTCGCGTCGAGGAGCTTCCCCGTGCCGAACATCCGCCCCAGCAGGGTAAACGCCGCCTGCGGGGAGGGCGAGAAGAAGAACACCCAGCCGATCACGACGCACAGCAGCGTCAGCAAATGCCGCACCACGTTCGGGACACGCTCCAACAAACGCCGCAAAACCAGCTTTTCCAGCACCAGCAGCACCCCGTAGTACACGCCCCAGAGGTGGAAGCACGCACCCGTGCCGTGCCAAATGCCGGTGAGCAGCCAGACGATCATAAGGTTCAGCGCCGTGCGGAGGCTGCCGCGCCGGCTGCCGCCCAAGGGGATGTACACATACTCGCGGAACCACGCGCCGAGCGAGATATGCCAGCGCCGCCAGAATTCCGCAATCGTACCCGAAAGATACGGATACTCAAAGTTCTTTTCGAACCGAAAGCCGAACAGTCCCGCAAGCCCGATTGCCATATCGGAGTAGCCGCCGAAGTCAAAATAGAGCATCAGCGAATAGCAGATCGCGCACAGCCACGCGCCCGCCGCAGAGAGGGATGCCGCAGGCAGTGCGCTGAGGGCATAAAAGGTCGTGCCGAGGGTGTTGGCGATTATGACCTTTTTGGCAAGTCCGATCAAAAACAGCCGCGCGCCGCCGCCGAACTTTTCCCATGAAAAGGGATGCTCTCTGAGCTGCGCCTCCATCTCGGCATAGCGCACGATGGGTCCCGAAACAAGCTTCGGGAAAAAGGTCACATACAGTCCGAAGTCAATGATATTCTTTGCCGCAGGCGCTTTGCCGCGATAAATGTCAAAGAGGAAGGACAAAAGCGAGAAGGTAAAGAAGGATGCTCCAATCGGCATCGGCAGTGCCCGCCCGCCGAGCAGTTCTCCGCCGTACTTAAAGAAGCACAAAAGGAGCAAATTCAAAACCACGGAGCAGGTCAGAACGCACCGCGCCGCGCCTTTCTTTTCTGCCCGCTGCAAAATTCCAAGCTCGCGCCCCGTAAAATAGTTAAATCCCACACTCAGCGCCAGCAGCAGAAGATAGCTCGGCTCTCCCCAAGCGAAAAACACAAGGCTGCAAAGGAGCAGCACCGCGTTTTTTGCTCTGCGCGGCGCGATAAAATACAAAAGCAAGCTCACCGGCAGAAAGCCGAAAACAAAATACAGATTCCCGAACGACATCTCCATCCCCCTGAAAAAACTCTCTATCCTGTGGGACATGTCCCCGCAGGTGCAGGAACTACCGGTCTACCGGTTACAGCGCGTCCAAAAACGCCTGCCGGATCGCCTGCGCGTTCACGCCGACGGCAAACAGAATATAGTTACCGCGCACCTCCGTGACCGCGTTGTTGTTCAGCAGCGCCGTCTGCTCTACGCCGTAGCCGTCAAAGCTCTGCTTCTGCGCGGCAAGACGGGCTGCAATCGCCGCTTCGACCGTCTCCGCCTGCGCGGTATCGTTCAGCTTGACCAAAAGCAGCTCCTCCACGCCCATATTCGAGGCGGGATAATACAGCACGATCTCCGCGTAATCCGACGGATTCAGCCCATAGAGTCTCCGGAGCATACGCTCGTCCGCCTTCTGCGCCTCACCCTCCAAAAGCTGCGGCGCGGTGACGGCTTCCAGCTCCTCTAAGGAAATATTTGTCTCGGGCGCACTGCCTACCATGAAGATCAGCAAAAAGACCGTCATTGCCGCAAGCGCGATCCGTGCAAGCTCAAGAAAGCTCAGTTTCCATTTCATCTCTAATAATCCCCACGATCAAATTTCTCGCCCAATAGGGGTAAAACTCCGGACGCACATGGATCCCGTCCGGCTGCCAGTAGTTCGCGTAGGTGTCACATATCTCGGTGTTATCGACGAAGACCACGCCGTTCTCCGCACACGCCTCAGCAATGGCTGCGCTGAAATCGGGAATCTCATACCACTTTGAGCTAAGCTCAAATGCGGGATCCCGCGCCGGCAGGATGGAACTGACGACAATGACCGCGTCGGGCAGGTTCTCCCGCAGATCGGCAATGTAATCCAGCAGATCAGCGACATATTCCTCCTTCGTGCTCCAAATGCCGATGCTGACATCGTTCAGACCGTAGCAGAGGAAGATGTACTTTGGCTGGAGGGCGACGATCTCGCTCATATGCTCGCCGATCTTCAAAATCGTATCGCCGCCGCCGGCAAGAACGCGGCTCTTATCCAAAAAGTCATAATAATAAAAACCCACGGCACGAGAATCGCCCAAGATCACAAAATCATGAAACTCGCTCCAAATATCCGTCTCGCCGTTCTCGATGGCGGCAATCCGCGCCTCATATTCCGCACGGCGTTCGGCGCGCAGGCGTTCGCGTTCCTCCTCGGCGCGCTGCTCCTCTTCGCGGCGGCGGCGCTCCTCCTCCTCAAGGCGGCGCTGTTCCTCACGCTCTCGTAAAAACACATCGACCTCGGCAGGATCCTTTTGTTCCTGCGCTTCTAAGTAAGCAAGCCCCGCCGCCGTATCCGCGCCGCTCGCCCTCGCCGGTCGGACGGTCAGATACACCCACGCGCCCACGAGCGCCAGCGCCAAGAGCGCCAGCAGCACAGCCAACCCGCCGTGCTGTTTTTTCGTCCGCATCTTCGCCGCCTCCCTTCGCGTTTTCTCCCTATATTGTGATAGTTTTTGCGTTGGATTACAACAACAATTTGTAACCGTTCCGAAATTTTGTCGAATCATGTAATATTCTCCGTACCGTCTGCATCATTGCGTAAAGCCTCGCTGTAGGACGGGGACATGTCATAAGCCGGTGTAGGAAATACCAAGTACGTACAAAGAAAGCGCGTAGATTGCCACGGCGCAAGCAACTCGCAATGACAAAACAGGCTGCCCCCTTTGTCATTGCGAGGAGCGCAGCGACGCGGCAATCTCGTGCAGGAACTGCGAAGTGCGTACAAACCTACAGCCGGAGATTGCCACGACCGGTGCGCAGCCCTTCGCGACGAAGGAGCGTTACGGAGGCAACGTACCCCTCGCGGGTAGTGTGCGCACCGGTCTCGCAATGACAATTGGGAAGTGCTTACTATTCACTATTCCCCATTCTATGCCAAACGCCCGCGTCTTTTCCGACGTGGGCGTTTTATCTGTATGATTTTATGCTTTCGCCGGCACCTTGCTTGAAACGGAGTATTCCGTCACATCAAGGATGGTCTCGCCGTCGATTTGCAAAGCGGTGGGGCGGTCGAATTTGACCGTGATCTCATGCCCCGTCAGGATTTGACACATTTCCGTATGCTTGACATGCTCGCCCTTGAAAATAGACGGGAAGACCATGAGCGTTTTGAGCTTGCCCGATCCGAACATCAGACTGACCGAGACGGTATGCTCCGCGTTATTCCGCTCCTGCTGCGGGGCGATCATCATGCCGCCGCCGTAAAATCTGCCGTGCATCGTCGGCGCGAGCCAGACCTTTTTGAAGGTATGGGTCTCCCCGTCCACGGTGATCGTCGCGTTGGCAGGCTTGAAATGGAAGAGCAGCCCCTTAATGGCGATGGAAGTATAATTCACAGGCTTATCCGAGATGCTGCGCTGCTCGTCGCCCACCTGACAGCAATAGCCGTCGATGCCGTAGCCGACGCCGTTGAGGAAGCGATAGCTCTTTCCCTTGACGGTCACGGTGGGCAGATCCTGTAAATACTTCTTAATAGAGAACGGCGGTTCCCCCTTCTGCTTGCCGAGGTCGTGCAGGAAGTCATTTCCGCTGCCAACGGCAAAATACAAGATATCATTCGGAATCTCCAGCCCCGCCGTGTCATTTAGGAAACGATTGATCGTGCCGTCGCCGCCCGCGAGGATCACTGCGTCATCCTTGGCAATCGCGGCAAAGAAGTCCGCATAGGCGCTGATTTTTGTCATGTCGTAGTAGCGCAGCTCCGCCTCCGGCATGATTTCGTTCAGCTTGCGCGCCTCCTGCTCTCCGTGGCCGTTTCCCGCGAAGGGATTGAACAGAACATGATATACCATAAAGCTCCTCTTTCTATTTTGATTTCTTGCGCTTGATTATACCAGCTAACGCCCGCTTTCGCAATGGACAATTCCGCCTTTCTGACCAAAATCGACCGATTCCGACGCGGTTTTTGCATTGACACAGGTCGCCGTATGCGCTACAATGGAATTACAGAGGTGAGCGGTATGGAAAAATCCGTCCTGCGGAGCATGCTCCGAGAGAAAAAGCGCGCACTGACCGTGGCACAGATTGAAAGCGCCTCCGCCCGATTGGCGCAAGCGCTGTTTGCGCACCCGATGTACCGTCAGGCAAGGGCGCTCTATGCCTATTTAAGCTACAACCAGGAGGTGCGCACCGAGGCAATCCTCCGCCAAGCCTTGGCAGACGGCAAGCGCGTCGCCGTGCCGAAGGTGTTCGGGGAGGAAATTCGGTTCCTCCGTTTTGACGAAAACACGCCTATCGCCCTCGGCTATAAGGGGATCCCGGAGCCGACGGAGGGCGAGCTTGCGGACGATTCGGACGCGCTTGTGCTGATGCCGGGGCTTGCCTTTGACGCTATGGGGCACCGCATGGGCTACGGCGGCGGTTTTTACGACCGTTTCCTCGCCAAGGAGCCGCACCCTACCATCGCGCTGTGTTATGATTTCCAGTTGATACCCAATCTGCCCGTGCAGGCGCACGATATTCCCGTGGACGCAGTGCTGTCCGCGCCGATTGCGGAGGAAAACGCATGAAAATCAAAGCTGTCTGTGAATACAACGACCAAGGCTATCTGATCTATGCCGCAAATTTTTTCGGCGCCTATGTGCGCGGCGCGACGGAGAATGAGGCGCTGTCGAAATTCAGCGGCGAGGTACGCTCCTACCTTCGCTGGTGCGGCGTGTGCGAACCGCCGAGGGAGGATGCCGAGATTGAGATTGTGCAACGAAAAGAATCCGACCTGCAAATCTGCGATGCCGACTCCGACATTCTGTTTGACAGCGAACGCACGCCCTTAAGCGAAGCGGAGTATGCCCGGCTCAAGCTGCTGGTGCTGAAATCCGCGCGCGACTTCCGCAAGCTCTACGCAAGCATTCCCAATCCCGACATCTCCGGCAGACCGCCGCGCAGAACCTTTTACGGCGCAGTCCCCCGCACGCCGAGAGAGATGTACGAGCATACAAATTCCGTAACCTCGTACTATACCGGCGCGTTCGGGCTGGAGACGGAGAATGTCCCGGACATCTACGCCAATCGGATGCAGGCGCTTGCCGAGCTGGAGACGCTGCCCGATTTTCTCTCCGAGAAGGTCTATATCGCCCCCGACGGCGAAAGCTGGACGATGCGCAAGGTGCTGCGGCGTTTCCTTTGGCACGACCGCATCCACGCCAAAGCCATGTGGCGCACCGCCGTCGCCCTCTGGGGCAGTGAGATCAAAAACCCCTTCTATTTTATATAACGCTCCGCAGGCGTTCTCCCCTTCCCGGGAAAACGCCTGTTTTTCACACCCTGTAGGGCGGAGACCTGTCCGGCTTTTGCACGCACCCCCGCCGTAGGGCGCGCACCCGCAAGGGGTATGCCACATCCGTAGCGCTCCTTCGTCGCGAACGGCTGTGCTAACGACCTCGGCGCGCCGGTGCAGGAACTACCGACGATGTACAAATCTGCTTGCTTCCCCGGTCTGCCGCTTGCGCGCACGGCACAGCAGTGCGGGAACGCCCGACCATGTACAAACCCGTAATCGCCGCCCCGAAAAATCGGCAGGCTGACAAAACCGTCAGCCCGCCGTGTTTTTTTACTTCTTCACAATATTCTCAATGAAGCGCATCAAAATCGTTGCGACCTGTGCGCGTGTCGCGTCGCCCTGCGGCAGAAGCTTGCCGTCGGAGCCGTTGATGATCTTCTCCGCAACTGCCCACTGTACGGCATCCTTTGCCCAGCTTTCCACCTTGCCGCCATCGGGGAATGCCTTCAAATCATCGCGCTTGCTCGTGTCGATTCCCTTCTTCTCCGCATAGCGGTAAAGAATCGTCGCCATCTGTTCGCGCGTGATCTTCCCCTCCGGGTCAAACCTGTTGTTGCCGACACCGCCGACAATCCCGTTTGCCGCCGCCCATGCGACCGCATCGGTATACCACTGCCCGCTCGGCACATCGGTGAAGGGATTCTTTCCGCCCTGCGGTGCGCCCTCATAGCGCCACAGCACGGTCACAAGCATCGCGCGGGTCATGCTGCCCTCGGGATCGAACTTGCCGTCGCCGACGCCGTTCATCAGCCCGTTCTGCACGGCGTACTCCACCGCGCCGACATACCATGCGCCCTTCGACACATCCTTAAATTCCACGGGAGGCAGCGCGTTCGGATCCTTCTCTCCGCACCGCTCGCAAACGCCGTTTTTGTAGCTGTGACCGAGCGCAGCGACATCCCTTGTCTCAGTCACTCCGCAGCGGGAGCAGGTGCCCTTCTCTTCTCCTTTTTCGGTGCAGGTGGGCGCTTTCGTCTGCGTCCATTTCCCGAGGCTGTGCCCAAGTGCGTCAACATAATCGTCAATATAGCTTTCGCCGCAAATCGTGCAGGTATAGGTCGTATAGCCCTTCTCTGTGCAGGTCGGCGCAGTCACGGCTTCCGTGCAGGAATGCTCATGTGCCCATATTGCAGTCGGATACCCATTCCACGTGGGTGTTGTCCAGCCTGCTTTCCCCTCAATATAGTAGAGGGTCACGTTGGGGGTATTCTTAAATGCTTTACCTTCCACAGTGGGCGCATCGCCCTTAAAGTATACAGATTGCAGGTCGGTACAATCGGCAAACGAATACGATTCGATGCTTTCCAAGCTCTCCGGAATCGTAACCTCCGCCAAGCTGCTGCATCCTTTAAAGGAAGCATAAGCGATGCTCGTCACGCTGTTCGGGATCGTCACGCTCGTCAGGCTGCTGCAATCGGAGAATGTACACCGCTCGATGCTCGTCACGCTGTCCGGGATCGTCACGCTCGTCAGGCTGCCGCAACCGTAGAATGCCCAATCACCGATGCTCGTCACGCTGTTCGGCATCGTCACACTCGTTAGGCTGCTGCAACCGGAGAATGCACTATCACCGATACTCTTTACGCTGCTCGGAATTGTCACACTCGTCAGGCTGCTGCACCAAGAGAATGCACCGTCACCGATGCTCATTACGCCGTTCGAGATCGTCACACTCGTCAGGCTGCTGCACCAAGAGAATGCACGATCACCGACGCTCGTCACGCTGTTCGGGATCGTAAAACTCGTCAGACTGCTGCACCAAGAGAGTGCATCATCACCGATGCTCGTTACGCTGTCCGGGATCGTCACACTCGTCAGGCTGCTGCAACCGTAGAACGCATCACCGGCAATTCCTACCGTACCGTCTTGAACCTTATATGCTCCTGTAATGCCGTCCTTAGCCTCAATGCACCATTTGCCAATATAAAGTACGCTGTCAACCCAGTTATCCTCGGCGTTATAGATTGCGCTATCGGTGAACGCATACCCACCAATGCTTGTCACACTGTTCGGTATCGTCACACTCGTCAGGCTGCTGCAACCGTTGAATGCCCAATCACCGATGCTCGTCACGCTGCTCGGGATCGTCACACTCGTCAGGCTGCTGCAACCGTAGAACGCACCCGCACCGATGCTCATTACACTGTTCGGAATCGTCACGCTCGTCAGGCTGTTGCAATCGGAGAATGCAGACCCGCCAATGCTCGTCACACTGTTCGGGATCGTCACGCTCGTCAGGCTGCTGCAACCGGAGAACGTACAGCTTTCAATGCTCGTCACGCTGCTCGGGATCGTCACACTCGTCAGGCTGCTGCAATTAGAGAACGCAGAACCGGCAATTCCTACTGTACCGTCTTGAACCTTATATGCTCCTGTAAGGCTGTCCTTAGCCGCAATGCACCATTTTCCAATATAAAGTACGCCGTCAGTCCAGTTACTCTCCGCGTTATAGATTGCGCTGCCGGAGAACGCATTCTCTCCGATGCTCATTACGCTGTTCGGTATCGTCACGCTCGTCAAACTGCTGCAACCGGAGAACGCACCGGTTTTAATGGTCGTCACACTGTTCGGGATCGTCACGCTCGTCAGGCTGCTGCAACCGGAGAACGCATACCAATCAATGCTCGTCACGCTGTTCGGGATCGTCACGCTTGTCAGGCTGCTGCAACCGTTGAATGCCCAATCACCGATACTCGTCACACTGTTCGGAATCGTCACACTCGTCAGGCTGCTGCAACCGGAGAATGCCTGTCCACCGATACTCGTCGCGCTGTTCGGGATCGTCACACTCGTCAGGCTGCTGCAACCGGAGAATGTACCCCACTCGATGCTCGTCACGCTGTTCGGCATCGTCACACTCGTCAGGCTGCTGCAATCGGAGAACGCATGCCCACCAATACTCGTAACACTGTTCGGGATCGTCACACTCGTCAGACTGCTGCAATGGCAGAATGCCCAATCACCGATGCTCGTCACGCTGTTCGGGATCGTCACACTCGTCAGGCTGCTGCAATCGAAGAATGCAGAATCACCGATGCTCGTCACGCCGCTCGGGATCGTCACGCTCGTCAGGCTGCTGCAACTGTAGAATGCAAAATCAGCGATACTCGTCACACTGCTCGGTATCACATATTCTGTGTCTGCTTTACCTTTGGGGTAGCAGAGTAAAACAGTTTTGTCCTGATTGAACAAAACTCCGCTTTCAGCGATAAAGGCGGTATTTCCTTCCGCTACATGGATTGCCGCCAAGCTGCTGCAACCGGAGAAGACTTGATCTCCGATACTCGTTACGCTGTTCGGTATCGTCACACTCGTTAGGCTGCTGCAATAGGAGAATGCCCAATCACCGATGCTCGTTACGCTGTTCGGTATCGTCAAACTCGTCAGGCTGCTGCAATCGGAGAACGCACGTTCACCAATGCTCGTCACGCTGTTCGGTATCGTCACACTCGTCAGGCTGTTGCAAACGGAGAATGCCCAATCACCGATGCTCGTCACGCTGTTCGGTATCGTCACACTCGTTAGGCTGCTGCAACCGGAGAATGCACCGTCACCGATGCTCATTACGCCGTTCGAGATCGTCACACTCGTCAGACTGCTGCAACCGTAGAATGCTCTATCACTGATACTCGTCACGCTGTTCGGTATCGTCACACTCGTCAGACTGCTGCACCAAGAGAATGCATCATCACCGACGCTCGTCACGCTGTTCGGTATCGTCACACTCGTCAGACTGCTGCACCAAGAGAATGCATCATCACCGACGCTCGTCACGCTGTTCGGTATCGTCACACTCGTCAGGCTGCTGCAACAGTTGAATGCCCAATCACCGATGCTCGTTACGGCAACACCCTCAATGCTCTCAGGAATTACGGCTTTTTCTACACCATCATCACAGTCTGTAATTGTACCGGTTGCTTTGTCAAAGTAGATGTTGCCGCCCTCGACGGGATAGGCAATGTCTGTCTCGGAACGCGCCTGCACCGTTGCGACTCCCACGGGCAGCAGCGCGCAGAGCATACACACTGCAAGAATTACGCTTAGAATCTGTCTCTTCATTTTCGCTCCTCCTTCAATAATATGTGACAAAAGCTGCCGCGCAAAGCCATGTCCCTTGCATACCGCTGCCGAAATCGTCAGCACAGAGACGCGCCGCCGTTTTCTGTCTCTCGTGCTCGCGCGGATAATTTGACTTCGGCAGTGTTTCCCTATCTCTCTCAATTTCACCTCCGTCATCTTATGATTCTGTCTGTTGCAGCGAGCTTACAATCTCAAGATATTCCTGCGGAAGCGTCAGCTCCGGTTGGTCTCCCAAATACACCGCAATCGAACCGGTAGATGCCCGCGTCTCGGATAGCATCTGCGGAATCTCCAGCAGCTTTTGTCTGCACACCTCCGCGCTGCTGATATCTCCGGCAGAATAATACTGATACATTACCGCATACAGCTTTTCAAAATAATCGGCATACTCCTCCGGTGAATAGCGGGCACAGGCGATGGCTTGCTCCTTTTCGGTCATCATTTTTAAAACATTGCCTTTCGCCAAAGCTGCGTTCGCCCTTGCACTGTGCGCAATGGAGGAATAACGGTTTAGCTTCAGGATTTGGTCAGCAGTTGTTTCCAATTCCTCCGCATCTGTCAGCTCCGTCAGGCGATGCTCCAGCGCCGTCGTATGAAACGGCATGATCGCGAGGCAGCGGTCATCGGCTTCGACGGTATGCAGCAGATCAGCGGCGCCGAGCCACCCGCTGACGCAGACGCATAGGCACAATGCAATCGTTAAGATATGCGTCTTGCGAATGACAAGCGTCTTTTTCTCTTTGCGCGAAAGCAGCGGTAGCAGGAGAAACCAGATGGACAAGAATTCCCCGTCAAAATCAAGCAGCCCGTGGCACAGCAGCGCAAGAAGCAAGATTCTTACATCTGCCGCTGTTTTTTTCGAAAAAACACTTGTGAGCAAGCTGTAAAGAAGCAGTCCCGCTGGGATCCAACCATAATCCAAGAACAACTGCAGTATACTGTTATGTACAAAAGAAACCGCATAATATGCCGTCTGAAAGCTCCCCTGCGCTGCGCGGAAGCCCCCATAGCCCATGCCAAACGGATGACTGAGCGCTTGGACAATTCCGTCCTTTGCATATATCAGGCGCCCTAAAAAGGTGCCGGATTTCGGAGAGATCGTCAGCAGCCGGTCTGTAGCGTTGCCCTCGCTCAAATGGGTTAAGAAATAAGACAGCAGCGTGCAGCATATCGCAACCGCAATGATTGCCAAATAACCCTTTTTCTCTGCCCGTCCCTTCCAAAGAAGCAGCGCGGCAAAGAAAACCACGAACAGGGCAAAGGTCGTTCTGCTCCCGCTCATCGCAATACCGGCGGACAAAACGCCGCAATAAACCAGCCGCAGCGTGCCTTTTCGCTGCATCGCCGTAAGCAGGAACGCAACCAGCAGGAATAGCGCAAAGGTATTGGGATATCCGAAGAAGCCTGCCAAACGATCTGCAACCAATACAGCGCCTTGACATGACGGAATCTGTGCGAGAACAATGCTCAGGCAGGTCATGACGACTGCGGATTCCGGAACAAAACGGAGCAAAACCTTCCAGTCCTGCTTTGGCGCTTGCCTCATATTCAGATAAAATAGAAAAATCGGAAGCACTCTCAGAATGCCGAATGCCGCGGTTCCCTTGTCCGCCGCCCACAGCGGAGAAAGCACCGCAGAAACCAGCAGAAAAACAAGACCCATCGTGCAGATACCGGTATCGAAGATCAGCTCTTTTTGCTGATGCGCGCCGCGCAGCAGGCAAATCAGGAGTATCGCGCTGATTGGGAAGCATAGGAAGCTGTAAAACCCGCCCATTGCGAACGGCACCACAAAAATCAGCCAGCACAACGGTCTGACGGACTGTGGAATATCCGAATTCTTCCTCATGATAAGATAAGCGCCGATTCCCCCTGCAATGCCAAGCGCCACGGCACAGATTATCCAAAGAAATAAGCCCTGAATAACGCCGTCACCTCCAAACAAAAATGTGCGCAGCCGAAGTCATGCGCCGAAATGAAATAGCTCCGATTGCTGTAACACAAACCGGGGCAAGCGTTTTTCCCGAAACAAAGAATCACACCTGCCGTGAAAATCAATCTTCGTTCGTCTCACAAGTGCAGCATAATGCAAAAAATTGGTTTTAACACAATCCATCGCCATCCGTTTCCAAACGATCCGTATCTAAAAATAATATAGCAAAGCCTCCTCTCATTGTCAAGCTGCACCAATCGGGTGTGTTGAAATATGACACAATTGTGCAGCCCGCGGCATCCCTGACGCGCCGGTGCAGGAACTACCGACCGCGCACAAACTCCCCCGTCATTCTCACGCCCCCCCTCTGTAGGGCGGGTGACATGTCCCCGCCGGTGCAGGACCCCCCAACTCCGTAGAAACTCCCCCTCAATGTCATTGCGAGGAGCGCAGCGACGCGGCAATCTCACGCAGGCACCCCGAAAAGCCATCGCACTCCTGTAGGGCGCGGACATGTCATAAGCCGTGTGTAGGAACTGCCTACTACTTACAAGCCTCCCCACGATGTCATTGCGAACCCAGTGCGCACACTGGGTGCGGCAATCTCACGCAGGCACCCCAAAAAGCCATCGCACTCCTGTAGGGCGGGGACATGTCATAAGCCGTGTGTAGGAACTGCCTACTACTTACAAACCTCCCCACGATGTCAATGCGAACCCAGTGCGCACACTGGGTGCGGCAATCTCGTGCAGGCACCTCCGGTCATAGAAAGCAGCCGAAAAGTGATCGCTCAGCCCCCGATTGAGAGGCTGAGCGATCTTTTGCATCAAATTTTGGAAATCACTTTCTGTCAGTCTTATTTGACCAGCGTGCAATAGCGCATGAGGATCGCCGCAACCTGCGCTCTCGAGGCGCTCTCCTGCGGGAGGAGCATACCGTCGGAGCCGTTGACGATCTTTTCCTTGACCGCCCACTGCATGGCGTCCTTCGCATAGGCGCTGACCTGGTCCGCGTCGGAGAAGGCACGCAGGTCTGCACGCGCGCTCGTATCAAGCTTCTGACTGTTGGCATAGCGGAACAGGATCGCAACCATCTGCTCCCGCGTTACGGGCACATTGGGCGTGAACTCCGTCGCGCTCGTGCCGTTGACGATTCCGTTCTCCGCTGCCCAGGCAATTGCCGTGGAGTACCACTGACCTGCGGGAACATCGGTGAAGGGATGTCCGCTCGCCGCAGGCTTGCCCTCGTAGCGCCACAGCACCGTGACAAGCATTGCGCGGGTCATTTCGCCCTCCGGATCGAAGCGGTCGTTTCCGACGCCCTCCATCAGACCGTTCTGCGCAACATAGTCCACCGCGTCGGCGTACCAAGCGTCCTTTGAAACATCGACGAAGCTTACCTTTACGGGCGTCGGCTTTGCGGTGTAAATCGCCTCGACCGTAACCGCTCCGGTAACCGGCGCCGTCACCTTCTGCCAAGCACCGGTGCAGCCCTCCTTCACGGGCAGTTCCGGATAATCCTCATCGGTCAGCACATAGCCATGTTCGACCGTCAGCGTGTCAAACACCTTGCCGTCAATGACAAACAGGACAGTGTAGGTATTGACCGCATACTGCGCGGTAACAGTAATGTCCTCCGTCACACAGCCAAACGCCTGATCCCAGCCGGTGAAGGTGCGGTCGGCAAAGGTCGGTACCTTCGGCGCAGTCGCGGACTCGCCGTAAGCGACTGTCTGCGTATCCACGACCTTTCCGTCAATCACGAAGCGAACGGTATAGGTATTGACTGTAAACTGCGCGGTAACGGTGATGTCCTCCGTCACGCAGTCAAATGCCCGATCCCAGCCGGTGAAGGTACGGTCGGCATAGGTCGGTACCTCCGGCGCAGTCGCGGCCTCACCGTAAGCGACTGTCTGCGTATCCACGATCTCGCCGTCAATGACGAAGCAAACGGTAAAAGCCTTGACCGCATATTGCGCGGTAACGGTAATGTCGTCTGTCACGCAGTCAAACGCCTGATCCCAACCGATGAAGGTGCGGTCGTTATAGGTCGGCGCTTCGGGCGCGGTCGCAGCCTCGCCGTAGGCAACCTCCTGCGTATCGAGCACATTGCCCTGATCGTCCACAAAGGTGACGGTGCAGGTCGAGGGGTTCGTCACTTCGACGACACAATAGCTCAGAACCGTGCTGTCCACGGCGGTGCTCACCGCAAGGTAAGCGTAGCCGGGCGCGACGGCAGTGACAAGACCGTTTTCGTCCACCGTAGCAACGGACTCGTTATAGGAGACCCACTCCAACTGCGCGTCCTTTTCCAGCGTGGGCTGCGGATGCAGCGCCGCAGTGAGCTGTTCTGTCTCGCCCTTCTCCAGCGTCAGCCGGTGGGTGTTCAGCTCCAGCTCCGCGGCGCGGACACCCTGGGAGATCACGGCGAAGTCCACGGAGTATTTGCCGTCCTTCGTCGTCGCCTTCACGATACTGACGCCCGGTTCGGAAGGCGAAAACTTCGCGACCTCCTTGGTCGTGCCGTAATAATCCGTTTCGTTCTCCGTTGTCAGCTCGCCCGCGCCGCTGACGACCTCCCAATCAAAGGGACCGTAGAGACCCTCGGGCTTGTCATAGGTCTGACCGGACATCGTGCCTGCGGGGTTGCCCTCGGAGACAACGCCGTCGGCGCGGATCATCAGGATGCTTGTCTCGGAATCGGGCGCGTAATGCACGGTGATCTCGCCCGTCTGATTGTCATAGGTGAAATCCGTGCGCCACGAGTTGGTCATCTCAGACTCATAGCCGTAGGAATAGCGCGTAAAGACGCGGATGCGCTCCGGCAGGGCGTAGCCCTCCTCGTTGACCAGCTTGCCGCTCCAGCTTCCCCTCGCCGGGAAGAAGTCCGGGCCATCCAGCTTCAGACCCACTGCGGGGTCGAGCACATTGTTATAGCTGTAATCCTGATAGCTCTCCGCCGTGCACAATGCGACATCGCCGACGGAATGCGCGGAGGTGTTGTTGTATCTCGCGCCCAAGGTCGCTGTCTCGCCCTGGGTCACATAGACGCTCTGATAGTAATAGGTCAGGTCGGATACAAGGTCATCCTGCGTGCTGCTCTGCCACAGATCCTCCCAGGAGAATTCAAAGCGCTTGGTGCAGTTGTTCAGCGTGACCTCAATATAGCCCTTGCCGCCGGGGATGGTGCCGCCCTCAAAGGCGGAGTAGTTCAGATAGATCTCACCCGCCAGACCGGTCGTATCGTACTGCGACACATTGACCAGTCCCGACATGACCTCCTCGGCGTAGTCCGCGTCCTCCCACGCGACCCAGCGCTTGGTGGTGATCTCCGCGTTGGCAGGCTCGATGTCCGTGACCTTGAGCATGATCGTGCCGTTGGGCTTGAGGGAGTCAAAGGACTCCATGGAGAGCGTAAAGTCGGTGATCTCGGTGGGATGCTCCCGCACCGCCACGATGCAGACCACCTCACTGCCGCCGCAGGAGACCGTAATCGTGGTCTGTCCCGCGCCGACGGCGACGATATGACCCATCTCGTCCACGGTTGCAACCTCGGGATTGCTCGAGGTGCGAACGACCGCCTCATCGCTGCCGGTGTTGTTAATAACGTTCAGGTCAAATTCGTCTCCGACATACAACAGCGCGGAGGTCGTGGACAGGATCAGACCGTCTGCGGTGCTGCTTTCATTCACGGTCACGGCGTAGGCGCGGTCATTTCCGCCGTAGTCGCCGCCGTAGACAAATACATTGCCCGTCCACTCATAGCTGTAGCTGTAGCTTTCGCCGGGGTAGGACTCAATCGCATGGACATACTCGGTCACATCCGCCTCAAAGTGCCATTCGTGGCAGGCGGCGTCAAAGATCATCTCCGTGTAGAAGGGATTCAGCATATCCAGTCCGTACTCATAGCGCGAAGGATCGTAGTTGTAGCTGCGCTTGACCTGCGGATAGATCTGCACGGAAGCCATCGAGCCGTCGTCTTGGAAGGTGCCGCTGAGGATCATTCTGCCGTCCTCGCGCTTTTCGACGGTCATGGCGTTGTTCACCAGCGTCGGCGCTTCCGTATCGACAAGCACATGGAAGGAGATGGTATCTCCCGTGGTGTCCATCTTGTGTCCGTTGAAGGTCGGCTCGTTCTCGCCGGGGATCACGGCTTCAAAATCAGTGATGGGATAGCCCTCAATGCCGCTGTCCGTCAGCGGATAGTCGCCGTCACCGTAGGCGGTGAGGGTATAGACGCACTCGGTGCCGTTGGGCAGCACATTGCCCTCCAAGTCCGTGCCGTTCCACGTGGTCACCGTGAAATAGGAAGCCATCACGGAATCGGGCACGGCAGCGCCGTAGGTGCTGTCATAAACGGTTTTTCTCTGATAGTAAGCAAAGTCGCGGTAGTAAAGCTCATCCGTCTCCGCGTCCTTGACCTCGACCACGATGATCTTAGCGCTGCGGAGCTGATAGAGCACAAAGTCGTTGATCGTGTTGAAATAGCCGTTGGGAGAGACCGTGATGTTCTCCTCCAAGTAGGTGTTCTGCTCGATGCCGTTGGTGATGGCAAACACGTTTTCGCCCAGCGGATGATAGCTGTAGCCGTCATAGAACGCCAGCTCGTTTACGCCCCAGGTGCATTCGGCGTCAAGATACGTCTCGCCCTCGGCTGCCGCGTCAAACCAATTTGCGCTGTCAAAGATGGGCGCTGCCGTCCAGTCGCCGTAGAAGCCGAGGAAGGGCAGCCCGAGCCGGGGATCCGTGCCGTTCTCGGCGGTCAGGATCACGAAGCCCTCAATATAAGTACCGTTGGGGAACAGCTCGTCCAACTCGGCTTTTTCCTCCGCCGTCAGCGTGACGGTCTGCTCGACCGTAGTGCTTCCCTTCCGGGGAACAGTCACCTCACCCAAATCCACCTCACGGATCAGCACATCGCTGTCCAGCATCACGCTGCGCTGACCCCATTCGCTCTCGGCGGTTCCCACGTCCGGGCGCAGCAGCACTGCGGTGGCGCGGTAGGTCAGGGAGTTCCAGGTCAGATTGTTGACGGTAAAGGAGAAATCATAGCTGCCGGTCTTTTCGGGATCATCCTTGAATTCCAGCTTGCCGACATTCTGCCCCTCCACCGTGATGTAAGCGGGAGTGTTCATTGCGCCGGAGACGCTGACAAGGCCCGCGCCCTGCTGACGGGGAGAATAGTAAACGCCGTCATTGTTCTTCTGCGGAACAGCGGTGCTGACCAGCAACTGATCGGTCAGCAGCGCCGCCGTCTCTCTGCCGTGGACATTCAGCCCGTCACTGTCCTTGACATATTGCATGATCAGCGCCGTAATGCCTGTCATGTGCGGTGCGGACATGGAGGTGCCGCTCATCATGCCGTAGGTGCCCGTATAGTCGCTGAAATAGCCGGGCTTTTGGTCATTGTAGCTCTGATCGATCAGCGAGGACCAGACATTGCCGCCGGGGGCGGTGATCTCGGGCTTCAGCTCCAAGCCGGGGCCTGCGCCCCAGGAGGAGAATTCGGACAGCTCGCCCGCCTCGTCCCACGCAATGATCTCGTCTTCCTTCGCCACGTTCGTCAGCGTCACATAGGTGCCCGCTGCAATCGCAGTCTTTGCAGCCTCCGCCAATGCCGCGCCGTCAATGCCGGACAGGAAGGCGTTGGTCAGCATGGCGCTGTCGGCGGACATATAGATCAGCTCGCTCGAAGCGGGATCGTTGTCGTAGATCAGCACGGCTTGGATGGGATAGACATACTGCCACGAGGTGTAGTCAAAATACGCAAAGCGCGTAGCGTTGTTGATCTTCTCCGTGAAGGTCATCGCTTCGCCGCTCTCGTTGACGCCGCCGCGCTGCACAAGGGCAATGCCCATTTCGCCGCCGCTGTAAGCACGGAAGCCCGCGTTAGAATAATCATTATAAGTGCCTGCGCCATCGACCGGGATAATATTGTAAGAGATGCTCTCCTGCCCCGCGAATTTCTGCTTCATCGCAACACCGGTCGCGTCCAAATAGGGAATCTCGTGGGCATTGCCCTCGGTATCCGTCCAGGTCAGCATGGTGCGGCTGGTCACGGTGCTGTTGATTGAGGCGACGGACAGCGCGCTGTCATAAACAGCCGGAGCGCTGATCATTGCGGTGTCGGGGTCGGAGCTCAGATTGTTTCCGCCGTAGTTGTTGTGGTCGCCGGAAACATCGGAGTTGCCCGCGGAGATCATAAACAGGATGCCCGCGTCATTCAGTCTGCCGTAGACCTCATTGGCAAGCGTGTCGTCCTGCGCAAAGCCGATGTCAGAGCCGAGGGAGAGGTTCATCACATCCGCGCCCAAGACCGCCGCGTCCTCCAACGCGCTGACAATCGCGTATTCCGGCGCGCCGCCCGTGGAGTCCGAGAAGACCTTCATGATCAAAAGCTGCGCATCCGGCGCAACGCCGGAGAATTTGACAACACCCTCGGCGTCCTCAGCATAGCCTGCCACGGTGCCCGCAACATGGGTGCCGTGGTCATTGCCTGTATAGCGGACATTCAAATCGCCGTCGGCATAATCCGCGGCAAAGGGGATCTTGCGGTTCTTGTACAGCGCGTTGTTGTCCCAGAAGATCAGGTTGCCTTCGCTGCCCGTGTTGGCGTTGATCTGATGATCCTCCAGGAAGCTCTTCATTGCGGCTTCCGTATAGCGGACGTTCTGCTTGCCCGCTTCGGTCTTGAAGGAGTCCTCGGTAAACGCCTCATGTACGCGGCGGACGCCCGTCACGTTCGTGTAGGTCGCGTCATCCCAGTAGGAGCTCCACTCGATGTCCAGGCCGGTGTCCAAAACCGCGACCAGCATGCCCTCGCCGGTGTAGCCCTCCGCCCACGCGGCGCCCACACCGACCATATTGTAGCTATAATAGGCGTTGCCGGCATCCGTCTCGTTCAGCTCGTCCTCCGGCAGCTCGTAGACCTTTTGGACATACACATTGCGCACGCCCTCGATCTGCTTCAGCTCTTCCATGCGGCCGTAGGGAATTGTCACCGCCATGGCGTTGGTCAGCTTCGTCCACTGCGCGACGACCGTGAACTCGGCATTCTCGCCCCCGCGCGCCTTTACCGCAGACTGCGAAGCGGAGAATTCCTTCAGCACCTCGAGCTGTCCGTTGAGCAGCTCTTCGGAGCGCTTCTCCGCCTCGTCCGAGGTCAGAAACTCAGACACCGCTTCACCTGCGGACAAAGAAGCCTCCGCAGCCTCGGCATCATAGGTTTCCATAACGGCAGGCGCTTCCAGCTGCACGATGACGGTAACAAGCGCGTCCGGCTCATATTCTTCCGTCTCAGCAGGCGTCTCGCCGTCGTCCGTCTGTTCCAGGCGGCTCATGCCGGGCATTTCCGTGGCGGTAACCTCAGTGGCTGCGGTTCCGTTTTCCGCAAAGCTCTGCGTCGGGAACAGCGCGCACACCATAATCGCCGCCAAAAGCATAGCAATCCAGCGTTTCGTCGTTCTCATAACAACCTTCCTCTCTTGTATAATGTATGGACACAGCCCATCTCCGGAATGCTCAATCGTTGTAGAACATCACGTTCGATGAATATATGTCGTTATCGGAATGATAACTCGAATTATTTACTGTGTCAAGAATATTTCCTCAAAAAGTATGGAAATTTTTTTCATTTTCCAATACCTTCCTTCGGCAACAACTGTCCGCCGGCGGAAAACCGCATTGACAAGCGCCGGAAAATATGGCATACTGAAAAAGCGCTGCACCGGGAAGGGCAGCGCTGTAAATGCGGGAAGGAAGGAATCGCCGTGACGGAGCTTGTTGCACAGCCCAATTTGCTGATTGAGGCGCTTGCCTATTTAGGGCGCAGAGCGAACGGAAATACATGGGAGCATACGGAGGAACGGCTGCGCGAACGGCGCATCCCTGCGTCAGCGGTCTTTACGCATGCTTTGGGGCTTTTGAAGAAGCTCGCCGCACGGCTGGATTGTTTAGAGGCAGTGGAGCAGGCGGATCTGACATTGTTCCGAAATTTGGAAGGCTCCGCGCATAATACCGTCGGCACAGGCAGTCCCGCATTTCTCCTGCTCTACGCGACACTCGAAGACTACCGCGGTGATACAAGCGCCTATATTCGCGAGGTTTGCGCGCTGCCGCCGGAGAAGGTCGCCTATCATATGGCGCTTGCGCTGGATCTGGCAGATGATTACCCCCGTCAGGCGCTGAGCGACTCGGAGTTTTTGGAGCTGGTGCTGACCTCCGCGCTGCCGGACAGCAGCAAGATCGCGATTCTGAATGCTTATCGAAGCTATGCCGCGCTGATTGCGCAGGTCGCTCCTCCGCTGGAAGCAGTGATCTCCGCACTCTCGCAGGAAAAAGGAACCCTTCCGGTGCTCTCCGAGGTTCTGACCGAAAAGGTGCAGGCGGAGGGCTGCGCGCAGTATCTCGCCCGAACCTCCCGTCTGACCCTCTCGGAGGATCAGGACTACCGTCTGCGGCCCTTTCTTTTCGGCATGGACACCTGCCTGACCTCCGATGAAAGTGCAGGTGTCGTTCAGGTCTACTGCGGTATTCTGCGCGACGAGCTTTTGACGATGTTAAGCGGTCAGACGCCGGTACAGGAAGCGGTCTACGACGCGTATAAACTGCTGGGTGACCGCACGCGTTTTGATATTCTGTGTTACCTGCGCGGCAGAAGCGCCTACGGGCAGGAGTTGTCCGCCCATTTCGGGCTGTCCCGCAACACCATCCATCACCACATGAACAAGCTGCTCTCCTACGGCTTAGTCCGCTGCACCACCGCAGGCAACCGCGTCTACTACTCTCTCGACGCGCAAGCCATCGGTCTCCTGCTCGACCGTCAAAAGGACCTTTTCTCCACCGACCCCTAATCTGTAGGGCGGGACATGTCATAAGCCGCGTGTAGGAACTGCCTGCTACGTACAAGCTTCCCCACGATGTCATTGCGAACCCGGTGCGCACACCGGGTGTGGCAATCTCACGCAGGCACCCTAAAAAGCCATCGCACTCCTGTAGGACGGGGACATGTCCCCGGTCTACAGCTCGTTCCCATGAATCAAAAAATCGGCAGACAGGCACATTCGCCCGTCTGCCGATTTATATCATCCAATTATTACAGTTTCCGTCCCGCCAGCCAAACCTCTTTGCGGTTCAGCTCCGCGTCACAGATGACAAAGTCCGCGCATTTTCCGTCGGCAATGGAACCGACCTCGGAGAGCGCGCCGATCTGCCTTGCCGGGTTGTAGGTCGCGGCACGGATCGCATCCTCGCGGGAAATCCCGAAGGAGACTGCCCGCTGCATACATTCAAACAGATTCGTCGCCGACCCTGCAATCGTGCCGTCCGCCAGCCGCGCAATGCCGCCCTGCAAGAACACCTGCTGCCCGCCCAGCTCATACTCGCCGTCGGGCATACCGCAGCAGCGCAGAGAGTCGGAGATCAGCACCATACGGCTTGCGCCGAAAATGCGGAACGCCAGACGCACGGATGCGGGATGCACATGCTGTCCGTCCGAGATCAGCTCCGCGCTGACCTGCTCCGCCTCCGCAGCGGCGGCAATGACGCCTGGCTTGCGGTGGTGGATCGCCGGCATGGCGTTATACAGGTGCGTCAGATGGGTCACACCGGCTGCAATCCCCTTGCGCGCCGCGTCGTAGTCCGCGTCCGTGTGGGCAATCGAGACGGTGCAGAGCGTTTTCGCCTTGCGGATAAACTCCTCCGCTCCCGGCAGCTCCGGCGCAACATCCACAATACGGACAAGCCCGCCGCAACCATCCTGCAAGGCCTTGAACGCCTCGAAATCGGGATTTCTGAGATAAGCGCCGTTCTGCGCGCCCTTTTTCTTCTCGGAGAAGAAGGGACCTTCCATCTGAATGCCCCGCAAAGCAGCAGCATCGGAAGGTCTTGCGTCCGCAAACGCGCGCGCGGAAGCAAACGCCTTTTCGAGCGTCTCGTAGGGCAAGGTCATGGACGCAGGCGCGAACGAAGTCACGCCGTTTTTCGCCAAATATTTCGCCATCTTCTCCACGCCGGCAGCATCACCGTCGGAGAAATCCGCGCCGGAGTTACCGTGCGTATGCACATCAATCAAACCGGGGATCACATACGCGCCCTGAAGGTCAATTGCGTCGGGTGTCTCCTCACCCAACACCTTGCAGAACCTCCCGTTCTCGACGGAAAACGCCCCAAGCGCAAACCGAAACTGCTCCGTGTAGATATTCGCATTCTTAAAATTCATATTGTACTCCTCAAAAAACTGCGTGTGTCACAGGAACAGGTCCCCTAACACAATTTTGTAGCCCGCTGCATTTCTGACGTGCCCATGCAGGACCTGTGAAAGGAAGTGTCTGCATTGGATTGCCACAACCAGTGTGCGCACTGGTTTCGCAATGACATGCGGGTAGCTTCCCCTGTCATTGCGAGGAGCGCAGCGACGTGGCAATCTCGTGCAGAAAAGCTACAGTCGACAGACCTATTCACTATTCTCTATTCTCTTACCCCTTCGCCTCCGGCAAACTTGCCGCCGCGACGGACTGCCCGACACGGCGGGTCTTCTCATCCGGCAGCATCACGCACACCTTTTCGGCAAGCGCGGGATACTCTTCCCGCATGATCTTCAGGCAGGTGTCTAAAATAATGCTTCCGCCCACGCCCGACATCACGCGCCCGAGGACGATCATGTGATGCACATCATAGAAACGGCAGTATAGCTTCATCGTATGCGCCAAATATGCGCCGACGGATTCAAAAATCTGCTTCGCCCGCTTGTCGCCCTTTTCGACGAGCTGCTGCACTGCTGTAAGCTTTTCGGCAGGGGTCAGGCTCTCGTCCAGCGCAATTCCCGCCTTAGGTGCAAGCTTAATGACCGCATCCTGCGAGAAATACTTGCAGCCGACACCGATATCGGTCGACCACTCATCCGCCATCGCGTCCTCGCACAGATCGACCGGCGCAAAGGCAAGCTCGTTGAGCCAGCCGAGCACATTGCCGTCAGCGTCCACATAGCCGACCGCCTCGCTCGTGCCCATTGCCATGCCCATAACGGAACCGCACTCCAAACCCATCGCGCCCGCCAGTGCCGTCACATCGCCGTCATTGGCAACGACAATGGGTACATCACCGATCTCCAGCGCCGCGCGGTCATAGATGGTCTTGACAAGGTCGCGCTTTTCTCTCGGCACCTTGATAAACAGTGAGGAGACCATCGGGCTGTTGCCGATGAACACGCCCGCCGAGGAGACGCCGATGCCGTCCACCCGGGGCATTTTGGACGCTGCGGTCTTGAACGCGGCAACGATGCCGTCAAAATGATACTGCGGATCGGACTCCGTCTTCGGATGCCAGACGACCTCCTCCGAGTAGACGGTCTTGCCGTCGATCACCGCGGAAACCTTGCGGTCGGAGCCGCCCGCGTCGAAGCCGATGCGGCAGCCCTCCATATGTCCGCCGATGGAGACGGAGGACTCATTTGCCTGCGGGCAGTCCTCCGGCGGGCAGTCAATCACCTCAAACGGCACCTCATACACATCCTGCATGAACTGCACGTCGAATTTGCGCTCACCTTCGAGGGTATACGCTTGCTTCAGCCGCTGCGCCAAATCGGAATCGCCGCAGATATAGATGCGGAAGCCGCCGATGGACCACAGGAGGAACTTCACATAGCGCTCAACAAAGCGGTAATCCGCCTCGCGCAGCTCCTCGGTGCCGTGAATTTTCGTGTGATGCACGGAGATCTTACCCTTGTCGCGCTCGATGGCGATGGTAAGCGGTTTCTCCGCGCCCTTTTCGTAAGCGTCAATCCAAACGCCGAAGGGGATAAAGTCCGTGTCCAGCACGGGAAGATTTTTGACGGAATATTCAATGCCTAAATACTTCATTGGTGTCTCCTCAATGCTTTGCGGTCTCTTCCGCAACGATTTTCTGCATCTCGTCCCACTTTGCCTCCATGTCCGCCACAAGCTTGAGCTGGGCGCGGGCGCGGACGAGGTTATGTTCGGGATAAGCGGTCTTGAAATAACGGTCGCCGTCTAAATAGTCGGTCAGGAAGCGCACCGCCAGCTCCAGCGTGATGATCTTCGCGCCGAGCGGCAGCAGCTCCGTCTCCTTCTCGGTCAGGCTGCGGCAGGCGGTAAGGTAGCCCTCCGTGTAGACGCGGAACATCTCCAAATTGATGCCCATCTTGCTCAGATCCGGCTCATCCTCCGGGGCAGTCGCCGCGCCGAAGCGGATGGAGTCGCCGAAATCATACAGCGACGAGCCGGGCATGACGGTGTCGAGGTCGAGCACGCACATCGCCTTGCGTGTCTCGCGGTTGAGCAGAACATTATTGAGCTTCGTGTCATTGTGGGTCACGCGCAGCGGCAGCTCGTTCGTCTCCAGCAGGCGGCAGATGGTTCCCGCCTCCTCCTCGCGCGCCATAATAAAGTCAATCTCCGCCTGCACACTGTCGGCTCTGCCCGCCTCGTTGCGTTCGAGCGACTCTTTAAACATGCGGTAGCGGTTAATGGTATTATGAAACAGCGGAATGGTTTCATGCAGCGTCTCTGCGGGAAAATCGCGCAGTAATTCTTGGAAACGTCCGAACGCGATCGCGCTCTCGTAAAAATCGCGATCCGTCTCCGGCGCTTCGAGGCAGATGCCGTCGGCGAATTCGTAGCAGCGCCAATACTCGCCCGCCTCGTCCACATAAGAAAGGTCGCCTGTGTCCGCAGTGACAAAGTTCAAAATCTCCGACGGGTCGGTTACGCGCTCGCTGAGATACTTCGTCACGGCACTGACATTCTCCATGACCGCTTTCGGGTCAGTGAAAACATATTTGTTGATACATTGTAAAATGTAGATCTTGCCGTGTTCGGTCTTTACCTGATAAGTACTGTTGATATGCCCTGAACCAAATTCCTTGCAGCTGATGCAAGCACCGTCGGTCTGAAAATGCCCGACCACGGCATTCGGATTAAGGGTTTTTTTCATACGGGATCATCCTCTCGTTTCTTTCATCCTATGCACAAACGGCTTTCGGGTGTTTGAATTCGATGTTACGGTGTTTGATTATAGCACGCTTTTACCAAAAAGGCAAGCAAATAATACATTTTCGACGGTGTTTTCCATAAAAAACCTCAGACAAACGCGATTTTTGCGGGTTTGTCTGAGGTTTTTTCTTAGCTTTCTCCGAGCTCCTGCGTTCTGCGCAGCGCGGCGTACATACCATTCTGCCGCATCAGCTCATCGTGCGTTCCCTCCTCGCGAATCTTTCCGTCGGCAATGACGATGATGCGCGAGGCGCTGCGGATGGTGGACAGCCGGTGTGCGATAATCAGCGTCGTGCGTCCGACCGCCAAAGCGTCAAGGGCGGATTGAATCTTCGCCTCGGTCACGCTGTCTAAGGCGCTCGTCGCCTCGTCTAAGATCAAGATCGGCGGATTCTTCAGGAAAATCCGCGCAATGGAGACGCGCTGCTTCTGTCCGCCCGAGAGGAGCGTCCCGCGCTCGCCTACGAAGGTGTCGAAGCCGTCAGGCATTGCCATAATATCGTCATAAATTTCCGCGCGTTTCGCCGCCGCAACAATCTCCTCCATCGTGGCATCAGGTCTGCCATAGCGGATGTTGTTGCCGATGGTGTCGGCAAAGAGGAAAACATCCTGCTGCACCACACCGATGGCATGATGCAGAGAGCTTTGCGTCACATCGCGGACGTCCAGACCATCGATTGTAATCGAGCCCTCCGTCACATCGTAAAAGCGCGGGATCAGTCGGCAGAGCGTACTCTTTCCGCCGCCGGAGGGGCCGACAATCGCAACCGTCTCGCCGGAATGCACCCGCAGGCTGACCCTCTCCAGCACCTCCTGCTCCTCCTCGTAGGCAAAGGATACCTCCTTGACCTCGATCTCGCCTTGGACGTTTCTCAGCTCCTTGGCTTCGGGCGCGTCCTTGAGGGAAGGCTCTGTGCGCATCAGCTCCGCAAAGCGGCTCAGGCCCGCGAAGCCGTTGGCGAACATCTCTGCAAAGTTGATGAGCTTGCGGACGGGGCTGATAAAGGTCGAAATATACAGGCTGAAGGTCAGCAGGTCGATCATCTCAATGCTGCCCTGCATCAGAAGCGCACCGCCCACAGCAATCACCGCGACGGAGAGCAGCGACATGAAGAATTCGAGCGAGCCGGAGAAAATACCCATCTCACGATGAAATTCCCGTTTGGACACCTTGAAGCGCTCATTTGCCTCGTTGAACTTGCCGAATTCGACCTCCTCATTGGCAAACGCCTTCGCCGTGCGGATGCCCGAAAGGGAGGATTCAATCTCCGCGTTGATCGCGGCGGTTCTGCTCTTGACGCCCTTGGACACAGCGCTCATCTTGCGGCGGCGGGAGATGACCACGACGAGTAAAATCGGCAGAATGATGCACACCACCAGCGCCAGCCGCCACTCAATCGAGAACATCACAATCAGCGCGCCGACAATCGTCAGCACGGAGATGACCAAATCCTCGGGGCCGTGGTGCGCCAGCTCCGTGATCTCGAACAAGTCGCTCGTCAGGCGGCTCATGAGCTGCCCCGTGCGGTTGTGATCGTAGAATTCATAGCCGAGCGTCTGCATGTGGGAAAACAGGTCGCGGCGAATATCCGCCTCGACCCGGATGCCGAAGGTGTGTCCCCAGTAGCAGATGACATAATACAGCACCGCGCGCACCAAATAGGCAATTGCCATCACACCCATTACGATAAAGAAGGTGCGGTACGCCGCCTGCGGCAGCAGCTCGTTCATCGCCGTGCGCGAGACGAGGGGAAACGCCAAATCGACCGCCGCGACCAAGATCGCGCAGAGCATGTCCAACGCAAAAAGCCTGCGGTGCGGTTTGAAGTAAGAGAGGAAAATGCGGAGCAAGCCGTGCTCCTGATAATATTTCGTGTTCATTTCGCGCCGTCCTTTACGATATTGTGGATCCAAACGCCCTTTTTGATCAGGATCAGCCCGATCACGCACTTGCCGATGTCCGCAAGCTGACAGACCAAGTAAAGCGGCAGAATGGAAAAACCGACCACGCGCCGCAGAAAGAACGCCAGAGGCACGGTAATGCACCAGACATACACGCTGTCAAACAGGAAGGTGATAAAGGTCTTGCCGCCCGAACGCATCGTGAAATAGGTCGCGTTGGCAAGGCTGTTGATCGGCATGGTCAGCGCAATAATCAGGATGAATTTCGACGCAAGCGCCCGCACCTCCGGCGGCTGTGCGGTGTAAATATTCGGAATGTAAGGAGAGAGCAGCGCCATCCCCCCGCCGATCACAAAACAGATCGCAACGGAAAAGACAATGAGCTTGCGGTCGGTGTCCACGGCTTCCTCGAGCTTATTCGCGCCGAGGAGTTGCCCGACGATGATGCCGACGGCGTTGCCCATCGCTAAAAACGCCACATTAAATACATTGCCGACCGTGGACGCGATTGTGTTGGCAGGCACGACAATCAGCCCGCACAGACTGTAGCACATGCCGAGCATCGCCATGCCGCCCGCCCACATTGTCTCGTTGATCATCAGCGGAATGGTCTTGCGCGTAATGCTGCCCGCAAGCCGCTTCGGAATGCGCATGGAGCGGTATACCCCCGCAATAAAGCGGCACTTCTCGGAATGCCGATGCGTCCAAGCCATCACAATGGCAGCCTCAACGAATCTCGCAATCACCGTCGCAATCGCCGCGCCTGCGGAGCCGAGCCTCGGGAACCCGAGATAGCCGAAAATCAGCAGCGCGTTGAAACAGAGATTCACAAGCACCGAAACAATCCCCGCAACCATTGGAACAATCGTCTGTCCCGTCTCGCGGAGCGTGCCGGAATAGCATTGGGAAAGAATAAAGGGGAAGAAGCCGATCAACATAATGCGCAGATATTTTTGCGCGTAGTGCAGCATCTCCGCCCGCTGCTCCGCCGTTCCCTCGCCCTTGAGATAGAGCGCAATCAAATTCTCTCCAAAGATCAGGAACACGCCGACACCGACCAGCATCAGTGCCGTGCAGATCAGCAGCTTATAGCGGAACGCGTTTCTTACGCCCTCGTGGTCGCCGTTACCGTAGAACTGTGCGCCGAAAATACCCGCGCCGGAAACCGCGCCGAAGATCGCCAAATTAAAGACAAAAATGAGCTGATTGGCAACCCCGACGCCGCCCATCTGCGTCTCCCCGACGCCCCCGACCATGATATTGTCAAGCAGCGCAACGAACTGCGTAATGCCGTTTTGAATCATAATCGGCACGGCAACCGCCAGCGCCATCCGATAAAACGCGCGATCTCCGATCAATTTTCTCCGTAAGCTTGAAATCATAATTTCCTCCAAAACCGTGTTGAAACCCGTCAAAATATTGTATCAGAATTTGTAAAACAATGCAACCACCATTTCCCCACTTACGCAGGCACTTTCCGAAAAACACCGCATCCTCGCCGTAGGGCGCGACGACCCCGGCGCGCCGGTGCAGGAACCCCCAACCCCGCACAAGCTCCCCATCATTGTCACGCCCCTCTGTAGGGCGGCTGACATGTCCTAAGCCGGTGCAGGAACCCCCAACTCCGCACAAGCTCCCCTGTCATTACGAGGAGCGCAGCGACGCGGTAGCGCAGCCGTTCGCGAGGAACGAGCGTTACGGATGCGGCATACCCCCTGCGGGTGCAATCCCGTGCAGGCACCTCTAAATTGCGATCGGGTAGGAGGCTGACGATTGGTTCGCCAGCCGACCTCCCACAGAACCGT
>JBJDYD010000156.1:0-6005 GCA_051867015.1 Faecousia sp.
CTGCCTACTACAGAGGCTGATACACAACTTTTAATTGTTACAAACTACTACGAGAAATTTCGCAGTTCACGCCGTAGGGGCGGATATTATCCGCCCGCGTGTGGACACTGTCGGGTGAGTAAGAACCTGTTATTTTATCGAAAGGACTTTCGTTATGGACACGTTGTTTTCCAATGTTACCGTGGTTACGATGGATGAGGAGCTGCGGGTGCTGTTTTCGGCGTTTGTCGGCGTGACGGATGGGAAGATCAGCTATCTCTCCCGCAAGGCGCCCGAGGCAAAGCCGCAGCAGATCATCAACGGAGAGGGCATGGTCTTAATGCCCGGACTCATCAACTGCCACACGCATCTTGCCATGTCGCCCATGCGCGGCTACGCGGACGATGTGGAGCTTTCCACATGGCTCAATGACTACATCTTCCCCCGGGAGGATCGCCTCGACGGGCGCTGCGTGAAGGCGGCGACGCTTTTGTCCCTTGCCGAGTGTCTGCGCTTCGGCACGACCTCCGTCTCCGATATGTATTATTTCTGCGACGAGATTGCCGAGGCGGTCGCCGAGAGCGGCATCAAGGCGAATATCTCCCGCGCCGTGACCTTCTTCGGGGACGACTTTGACTTCGAAAAAGACCCGCGCTGCCGGGAAATGGTCGCGTTAAAAGAAAAATGGCACGGCTTCGACAACGGCAGGATCAAGATCGAGGCGTCGATCCACGGCGAATATACCTCGGACTACCGCGTTTGGGACGCCGTAAGCGAATACGCGATCAACGAGGGCATCGGGATGCACGTCCACCTCTCTGAGACGAAGGCGGAGCATGAGGCTTGCAAGGAACGCTACGGGCTGACGCCTGCGCAGGTGCTCGACTGCCACCATGTCTTTGACGCGCCTGCCATTGCGGCGCACTGCGTCTGGCTCGAGCCGGAGGATATGCGGCTGCTTGCCAAGCGGAAGGTGTCCGCCGTGCACAATCCCTGCTCGAACCTCAAGCTTGCCTCGGGCTGCGCGAAGGTGGAGGACATGATCAAGGCGGGCATGAACGTCGCCCTCGGCACGGATTCCTCCGCATCGAATAACAACCTTGACCTGTTTGAGGAGATTCGCGCGGCGACGCTGATGGCGAAGGGCGCGAGCCTGAATCCCAAAGCCCTGCCCGCGCAGGCGGCGCTGATGATGGCGACGGTCTGCGGCGCACGGGCGCAGCACAGAGAAGCGGAATGCGGCATGATTAAGCTCGGCATGGACGCAGACCTCATACTGCTCGATTTTACCCAGCCGCACCTGATGCCGTGCCACAATGTCATGTCGCACCTCGCCTATGCCGCGAACGGGCATGATGTGGTGATGACGATGGTGCGGGGCAAGATCCTCTACGCCGCGGGCAAGTACCTGACCATCGACCTCGACGCGGTGGTGAAGGAGCTTGCGGAGTATGTGATGCCGAAGCTGTTTGACGACCGAAAGACGGAGAGCAGGGAACGGATTGACTAAGAGCTAAGGACTAAGGGTGAATGACTGAGGTGTGCTTCGCACGAATGAAAAACAGTGGGATGCGTGTTATTTGCAAACCCGATGTTGAGGGAAATGTCCCCGCACTTCAATTCAAAATCTGCGCGGAGCGCTCCTTAGTTATTCACTCTTAGCTCTTAGTCCTTAGCCCCTATATGTTCGCACAACACCAAGAAGGAAGGGTATGATTTGGAAAATAAAAACACGAAAAAGCAAAACTTTTTGACCGGCGCGGCGATATTGTCGCTTTCGACGATTGTCGTCAAGGTCATCGGAATGCTCTATAAGCTGCCCCTGAATCAGATTATTGATTCGCAGGGCTTTGCGTATTTCAACAAGGCTTACGCGATCTACACGGTGCTGCTCGTGATCTCCACCACGGGACTGCCGGTTGCCATGAGCCGCATGGTCTCTGAGGCGCAGGCGCAGGGAAACGGCAAGCAGATGCAGCGGATCTTCCGTACCGCGATGATCGCATATCTGAGCATCGGCTTCCTCGGCACCGCCGTGATGATGCTCTTCCCCCATTGGCTGGCGACGGATGTTATGTCCATGCCCAACGCGTGGTATTCGATCTTTGCCCTCGGTCCCGCCGTTTTGTGCATCTGCATCGCCTCGGCGTGCAGAGGCTACTTCCAAGGGCAGGGCGACATGACGCCGACTGCCGTCAGTCAGATCATCGAAGCCCTCGGCAAGCTCCTGCTTGGTCTTGGCTTCGCGTGGATCGTCATGCGCCTGACCGACGATGTGGCATTAGCCTCCGGCGCGTCCATCGCGGGCATCAGCATCGGCGCAGCCTGCTCGGCGTTGTATGTCTTCCTCCGCTACCGCCGCAACCGCAAGAAGGTGGCGGCTTTGGGCGGCGAGGCGCTGTCCTACGGCGCAACGGCGAAAAAGCTCCTTGCCATCGCCGTGCCGATCACCCTCGGCGCAGCGGGCTTGCAGCTCATCAACCTCATTGACGAGATCATGGTCACCCGCCGTCTGCTCGAAGCGGCAGGCGCGACCCCCGACGGGGCGCAGACATGGATGGGGCAGATGTTAGAGCTTGCCCGCAGCGGTATGGTCGCAGAGCTGCCGGAGGGTGCCGTCCTCGAATGGAAAGAGGTTATGCAGACCGCCGTGGAGAATCAGAGCGGCGTGTATGCGCTTTGTCAGACCATTTTCAACTTCCCGACGGCGTTCTTCCCCTGCATTACCGCCGCCATCATCCCCGCCATCACCGCCCATCTGACCCGCGGCGACAGCAAAAACGTCCGACTTGTGCAGGAATCCTCCCTGCGTCTGACAGGACTGATCGCTTGGCCCTGCATGGTCGGGCTGCTGACCCTCTCCGAGCCGATCATGGCGCTCCTCGGCGGCTACGGCGACAGCCGCGTGCAGTTGGCTGCCGTTTTGCTGGCCGTCCTTGCGCCGACGGTGCTGCTCAACGGCATCACAACGGTGACGACCGCGATTATGCAGGCGCATAACCGTCCGTGGCTGCCGATGGTCAATATGCTGATCGGCGGCATTGTGAAGGTCATCGTGAATTATATCCTCGTGGGCAACCCGAATATCGGCATTCTCGGCGCACCCGTCGGCACCATGGCTTGCTTCCTCGTCTACATGATCCTCAATATCTTCACCATGCGCCATGTGCTCGAGGAGCCGCCCAAGCTCCTGCCGCGGCTGTGGAAGAGCGGTATTGCAGCCATCGTGATGGGCGTCGTCGCCTACGGCAGCTACAGAGGGCTTTCCTTGCTCCTCTCGAGCGTTATCGTCTGCTGTCTCGGCGCGATTGCCGCCGCGGTGATCGTGTATGTGTTAATGGTCATTCTGCTGAAGGTCATCACCTACGACGACTGCATGCTCCTGCCGAAGGGCGAAAAAATCGCGAAGCTGCTGAAAATTCATTAAAATTCCCATTTTTTTACTTGCGTAATTGCGCGATATGTGGTAAATTTTATTGGCAGAGAAACTGTCGGCAGATTTGTCTGCTGATGTGATGATTCTTAATCTGAGAAAGAGGTACAACCATGAACAAAACTGAACTGATCTCTGAAATTGCCGGCAAGTCCGGTCTGTCTAAGAAGGATGCCGAGAAGGCACTTACCGCCGTTGTGGACGCCGTGACTGAGGCCGTTAAGAAGGGCGACAAGGTCCAGCTCGTCGGCTTTGGCTCCTTTGAGCTGAAGTGCCGCGATGCGCGCAAGGGCCGCAACCCCAAGACCAAGGAGACCATCGACATCCCCGCGACCCGTGTTCCCGTTTTCAAGGCGGGCAAGGCGTTCAAGGACGCAGTTGCGGAATAAGCTGCACCAAAACCGGGCTGTGTTAGGCAGTCCGGTTTTTGCTTGGCGAAGAGTGAGTGGCGCTCTGTTAAAGCTTGAAGCGCACGGCATCCCTGACGCGCCTGTGGGAAGTCTTTTTGACTAAGGACTAAGAGTGAATGGTGAATGACTGTGGTGTGCTTCGCACCGATTAAAATTGCAGTGGCGGCACCCGCAGGGGGTATGCCGCATCCGTAACGCACCTTCGTCGCGAACGGCTGCACTAACGACCCCGGCGCGCCGGTGCAGGAACTGCCGAGCGCGTACAAATCTACAACCGGAGATTGCCACGACCGGTGTGCGCACCGGTCTCGCAATGACAGATAGGGCAGCCTCTTCGTGTCATTGCGAGGAGCGCAGCGACGTGGCAATCTTGTGCAGGAACTACCGCGTGCGTATAAATATGTTTGTCTGCACTGTCTGCCGCTTTGCGGTCTTAGGGAACATGTTCCAAATCTGCAAGGGCACCGGAGAAGGCGCTCATATCAATGCTTTTTGGAGGAAATCATGCGATTGGATAAATTCTTAAAGGTGTCCCGCTTGATCAAGCGGCGCACTGTGGCGAACGAGGCGTGCGACAATGCCCGCGTGACCGTGAACGACCGCCCGGCAAAGGCGTCCTATGAGGTCAAGGTCGGCGATATCATCCGCATTGCCTTCGGTGCGCGTACCGTCGCCGTGGAGGTTTTGGCGGTCGCCGAAGCGGTGCGCAAGGACGACGCCTCCGCAATGTATCGAGAATTGCCCGAATAACAGCAATGCCGCCCCTCCATTGCAAGCGGAGAGGCGGCGTTTTCTGTCAGTCAAAGTCATCCGGCGGCAGCTCGGCGTCTTCGATCTCATAGGTTGGTTCCACCGGTGTGGGCAGCCCGATGGTCGGCTCGGTCGGCTCGAGGATCACCACGCCGATGGTGTTGTCGGTGAGCGCATGGGGTTTCTCGCTGCTCTCCTCCGTGCTTTCGGCATCGGAGGGGTCAGACGCCGCTGCCTCGGTGTCGGGTGCCGTCTGTTCAGTAGCGAGTGCCGTCTGCTCGGTGTCAGGTGCCGTCTGCTCGGTGGTTGTCTCCGTTGCTTGGGCTGCGGCGCTTTCCGTTGTCGCATCGGTGCTTTCCGCTCTGTCCCTGCAGGCGCACAGCAGCAGGAGCAGGGCAAGTGCCGTCAGCAAAATGGTCAGCTTTTTCATGGAGTTCACTCCTTTCGTTAATACCATAGACGAACGCATCGGAAAAAAGTTCTGAGGCATTCGTTTTCTTTGCGGTGTTTGCCGATTTACGGCACGAGCGGATAGATCTCCTCATAGCAATCTGCACCTGCGATCGAGCCGATGGGGGAGATCAGCATCAGCGTGCCGTCTTCTCTGAGATACATCCTCATATCCGGATGGATATATTCATCCGTTGCGTAGGCAACGCGCTGCTTGGTCGTGAAGTCGTCGTTTTTCATATCCTCCGGGATGTTTTGATATTTTTCGTCAAAGACCTCCACGCAGCGCGTTTTGGCGAGGGTGACGAACGTTTCTTCATCGAAGCCTGTGCAGGCGAGCAGCTCGGCGTTTGTGACCTCGCAGCCGGTCACGCGGTCAAAGTTATAAACACTGTAGTAGACGCAGTCGCTATAATACTCGCAATAGACGATCAGCGCTAAGGTATCGCCGCACCAAACGGTTTCATAGTCGATGCGGTAGCAGTAAGTGATCATCCCCTCAGCCGCCAAAGCGAGCATTTCCTGAACGAGCGGCTCATACTCTTCCTTGATGCTTGCATTGATGCGAAGGGCATCCGGCGTTTGGCAGTTGAGTTGGGGCACACGATAGCTGTAATACTCGTCGTCGTATGCCGTGCCTGTCTCGTCATAAAGCAGCACAATGGCGTCCTCCGTATCGGGCATTTGGATGCCGGTGGGCGCGAAGTTTTCCGGCACAGACTCGATGGTTGGTTCGATGGATGGTTCGGTGGTTGGTTCGGGTTCCGGTTCCGCAATGATCCGGGCTGTGGAGTCGGTTTGCTGTTCCTGAAGCGGCTCTTTTTGTGAAAACACATTGCCCAAACGCTCCCGAAGCATAGCGCAGCCGCTCAGCGTTGTGAGCAAAGCAAGGCAGACAACAAGCAGAATCCATTTTTTCATGGTGATCTCTCCTGTTACTATATATTTGCCCCGGATGTGTGGTAGCCAGCTACGAGCCGGGA
>JBJDYD010000157.1:0-29320 GCA_051867015.1 Faecousia sp.
GCTACCTACAGTTTTAAGCGTTACAGGCTAGTAGGGGCGGATATCATCCGCCCGTGTGTAGGAACTACCGACCGCGTATCAGCCCGTACCGGCGGGCGGCTATTAGCCGCCCCTACAAGAAATATCGCAATCTACGCCGTAGGGGCGGATATCATCCGCCCGTGTGCAGGCACCGCCGACCGCGCACCAAGCCGCAAGCAGCCGGAAGACCCGCAGCGGCGAACCTATTCACTATTCACTATTCACAGTTCGCCATTCACTATTCACTCAACAAGAAAGAGAGGGGAACTCCCCTCTCTTTAGTAAAGCTTACTATAGATTGTCTGTATTATACCACCGTTATTCTTGAAATGCAAGGGGATTTTTCGAAAAACACGGAACTTTTCCGTAATTTTTTCTTCTCCTATCGCAAAACGGTCACAAAATCGCCCGATTTTGCCTTTCCCTCGGTCAGCACCTTGACGAAAATGCCCTCGCGCGGCATAACGCAGTCACCCGCTGCCTTGCGGATGGCGCAGTCGTTGTGGCACTCCTTGCCGATCTGCGTAACCTCGCACAGGGCGGTGCCAACCTTCATTCTTGTGCCCACGGGCAGCTCATAAAGGCAAATGCCCTCCAGCAAAATATTCTCGGCAAAGGCGCCCGGCTTCAGCTCGAACGGAATTTTTTCCTGCACCTTCTTTACGCTCGCGGTCGAAAGCAGACTCACCTGCCGGTGCCAGTTGCCCGCGTGGGCGTCGCCGACAATGCCGTGGTCGGGCAGTAAAACAACCTCGTCCACGGGATGCTTCTGCTCCCCCTTTTTCTCACTGATGCAGACCGCTTTGATCACGCCCGTCGGCGCGCCGCAGTCGGCGGAGCCTTTGGAATAGAGCATCAGTACACCGTGGTGCAGCGCGCCCGCAATCGCTTCATAGTTCTCCCGCGCCGCTCTCTCGCTGCCGGGCAGGTTGACGATCAGGCTCTGCCCGCGAATGCCCGCCACCGCCCGGGACAGGCAGCCGTGGGGGGTGTGCTTCATGCTCTCCATGCGCATGACCTCGGGAATGCCCCTTGTCTCGCGCTCCAAAACCGAGAGCGTCGCCTCCGGCGTGACGTCCCGGGGAGAGAAGCCCGTGCCGCCCGTGGTGAGAATCAGCCCGAGCCGCAGCGTGTCCGCGCAGTGCAGCAGCGCCGCCTTGATCCTCTCCGCCTCGTCGGGCACAACCGTCGTATATAATACATCCCAGCCGTCCCGCTTTAGCAGCTCGCAGAGGGCAGGTCCGCTCGTGTCAACCCGTTCGCCCCGTACCGCCTTATCGCTGACGGTAATGACAGCCGCCGTATCCTTCATATCTCTTCCTCCCGCAAAAAATCTCCGTGTACGCCGCCCGTCTTGGAGAGCAGACGCACATCGGTGATGACCATATCCTTCTGCACCGCCTTGCACATATCGTAAACGGTGAGCGCCGCTGCAGATGCCGCCGTCAGCGCCTCCATCTCCACCCCCGTGCGCCCCTCGCAGGACACCGTGGCGCGAATCTCGACGCAGCAGCGCGCCTCGTCCAAGGACAGCTTCAAGTCAATGCCGTCCACCGCGACGGGGTGACACATGGGAATCAGCTCCGGCGTGCGCTTGGCAGCCATCACGCCCGCGATTTGCGCAACAGTCAGCACATCACCCTTTTTCATGCCGCCCGTTTGAATGAGCCGCAGCGTCTCCGGACTGACGCACACCCGCGCCCCCGCCGCCGCAGTCCGCCGCGTCGGCAGCTTCTCCCCGACATCCACCATTTTCGCGCGCCCCTCATCGTTAAAATGGGTAAAATCCTCCAAATTCTTCATCCAAACCTCCCGTATGTAAGCAGTGAATCGTGAACAGTGAATGGTGAATAGCGAGTCGGACGCAGCAGCCCTTTCGTGTCCTTGCGACCCCGGTACACACACACCGGTCGTGGCAATCTCAGGCTGTAGCTTTGTAGGCATTCCGTAGTTCCTGCACGAGATTGCCGCGTCGCTGCGCTCCTCGCAATGACACGGAAAGGCTACCCCCCTTTGTCATTGCGAGCCCGGTGCGCACACCGGTCGTGGCAATCTCAGGCTGTAGCTTTGTAGGCATTCCGTAGTTCCTGCACGAGATTGCCGCGTCGCTGCGCTCCTCGCAATGACACGGAAAGGCTACCCCCCTTTGTCATTGCGAGCCCGGTGCGCACACCGGTCGTGGCAATCTCGTGTAGGCACCACCGACCGCGTATCAAGCCGCAAGCACCGAAACAACCCGCAGCGACAAACCTATTCACTATTCACGATTCACTATTCACCATTCACTACTTCCTCCTCCGCCCTTCAGCCGCCGATTTGATACATGCCTCTGCCCGCCTGTGAGCGGTTCTCGGCGCTCAGGGCGGCGTGGCGGGCGGGCTTGGCGAGGATCGCTTCCCGCATTTTGATTGCCATCTCCTCCTGCGTCAGTCCCTTGACGGAGCAGGCATCCGGCGCGTGGAGGCACGGCTTGAGCTTGCCGTCCGCCGTCAGACGGAGGCGGTCGCAGGTCTTGCAGAAATGCGCGCTCACCGGACTGATGAGCCCGACCTTTCCCTGCGCATTCGGCAGCCGATAAAGCCGCGCCACGCCGTCCTTGCCCTGTATTTGCAGCTCCGGCAGCTTATCAAGCACCGCGTCGCAGGGCAGATAGGCGTCCTGCCCGAAGCGCTCGCTGTCCGGCATCGGCATCAGCTCGATAAAGCGGACATCCACGGGATAGCGCAGCGTCAGCCCCGCAAGGTCGGCGATCTCATCGTCATTGAACCCGCCGATCAGCACCGTGTTAAGCTTGACGCGCTCAAAGCCCGCCGACAGCGCAGCCTCCAACCCCCGCAGGGCGTCCTCCAGCGCGCCGCAGCGTGTGATATCATGATACTTCTCCGGGTTCAGCGTGTCAAGACTGAGATTCACGCGCCTGACCCCCGCCTCGCGCAGCGGCTTTGCCAGCTCCGGCAGCAGAATACCGTTCGTGGTCAGACAGACCTCCTCGATCCCCTCCACGGCAGCGGCGCGGCGGCAGATGGACAAAATATTCCGCTTTACCAAAGGCTCGCCGCCCGTAATGCGCAGCTTTTTCACGCCCAAGGATGCTGCGGCGCGCACGGCGGCGATCATCTCCTCCTCGCTGAGCATGTCCTCGTGGCGCTTTTTGCAAACGCCGTCTTCTGGCATACAGTATCTGCACCGCAGATTGCACAGCTCCGTGACCGAGAGACGCAGATAGGTGATGCTTCTTCCGTAAGTGTCTAACATATCAATACCGCCCGAAGGTGCAGGTCGGATAGTGGCAGGGCTTGCACAGTCTGCAAAGTCCGCCGTCACCCAAGCGGATCAGCTCCTGCTTCGTCAGACGGTCCCCCGCAAAGATCTGCGGCAGCAGCACATCAAAAATGGTCGTGGGCATACTGATCGCCGCGCCCGGCACCCCGAGGATCGGCACATCGTTCAGATAAGCGACCAGCGTCATATTGCCCGGCTGCGACGGCACGCCATGGGTCACAATCTCCGCGCCCAAGCTGCGGATCGCGCTGGGTGTCAGGTCGTCGGGATCGACGGACATGCCGCCGGTAAAGATCAAAAAGTCCGCACCCGCGTCCAAGAATTTCCGCGCCGCGCCGGTGATCATGTTCAGATCGTCGTCACAGATCGTCACCCCGAGGATTTCGGCGGGGTACTTCTGCATCTTCGCGCGCACCACGGGCTCAAACTTGTCTTGAATACGCCCCGTGTAGATTTCCGAACCGGTGATGATCACGCCCAGCTTTCTTTGCTTGTAAGGGCGCAGATCAAGGAGCTTTTTCCCCTTGCAAAGCGCCTCGGCGCACGCAATCTGCACCTCCTGTGTCACAAGCGGCACAATGCGCATGGAGGCAAGGCGGTCGCCGACCTCCACGGGGAAGTGGTCGGGCAGGGTTGAGATCGTCAGGTCGCCGATGGCGTTGATCTCGCGCAGCAGCTCCGTGTCCACGCGGAACATGCCGCGCTCGTCCGCCATCAGAAGCACCTTGCCCTCGGAGGGAGCGGTATAATGCGCACCTTCAACGGGCGCCATCGCCGCCATACGCAGCGCGGCGTCCTCCTCGTGAATTTCGCCGGCGTTCTCCTCCCAAATAAAGACCGTCCGCTTGCCGAGGTCGAGCAGCTTGGGGATGTCCTCCTCCGTAATGACATGCCCGCGCTTGAACGCCGCGCCCTTAAACCCGTCGCGCATCGCGGTAATGTCATGACAAAGCGTCAACCCGACGGCATTTTCCACCGTAACCTTTTTCATGGTAAGCTCCTTTCCGCTCTCCGTGTTTCAGTGAATAGTGAATAGTGTCGGAGCGCTCCGCGCGGATTTAAAATGTAATGACATAGACGCACTCTCCCACCTGTCATTGCGAGACCAGTGCGCACACTGGTCGTGGCAATCTTATGCAGGAACCACCAACCGCGCACAATGACGGGAAGCAGATTACCACGTCGCTGCGCTCCTCGCAATGACACAGAAAAGCTCTCCCACCTGTCATTGCGAGACCAGTGCGCACACTGGTCGTGGCAATCTTATGCAGGAACCACCAACCGCGCACCAAGCCACAAGCAACAGGAAAACCCACAGCGACAACCTATTCACTATTCACTATTCTCTATTCCCTGTTCCCTATCTACTTCTATTCTAACTCCTCTGTCAAGGGCATCAGCGCGTCCTCCGGGAAACACACCGTCACCGTCTCCGCTGCAATCGCCTGCCAAGCCGCCTTGTCCAGCTCCCAGCCGATTGCCGCATCCGCCCCCTCCGGGAGCAGGAAGACCGTCACGGAGAAGGGGTTTTCGGTCACGCTGACCACGCGGCAGGTCACACTGTTTTCGCCCTCGCCCGCGCGGAGGTCATGCATCCGAATGCCGACGCAAGCCGTCTTTTCCGTGATCCCCCGCACGCTTAGGCGCAGATTCCACTCCTCGGCAAACAAATGCGTCTCGTCCAGCCGTACCGCCCTTGAGACATTTTTGCAGCCCGTGAGCAAAGCGGCATTGCGGGTTTTCGGCGCGGCAAAGACGGACTTCTTCCCGCCGATTGTCTCGATTACGCCGTTGCCCATCACGGCGACGCGGTCGGAAAGGCGGTAGACCTCGTCGCGGTCGTGGGAGACGAGCAAAACGGTCTTGCCGAAGCGCCGCAGCACCTCCGCCATCTCCCGCTCCAAGCGGAAGCGCAGATGACTGTCCAGCGCGGAAAACGGCTCGTCCAAGAGCAGAATCCGCGGCTCCGAGAGCAGAATCCGTGCCAACGCCGTGCGCTGCTGCTGCCCGCCGGAGAGCTGATTCGGGTAATGCTCCAAAAGCTCCGTCAGCCCGAAGCGCTCCGCAGTCTCCCGGACACGCGCCTCGCGCTGCTTTTTGTCCCTGTCCCGCTTCGCGCCGGCGCGGAGATTTTGCAGCACCGTCATGTTGGGGAACAGGGCATAATTCTGAAACATCAGCCCCGTGCGCCGCGCCTGCGGGCTGAGATTGATGTGCTTTTCCGCGTCAAACAGCACGACGTCATCCACGACGATTCTGCCCTTATCCGGCTTCTCAATGCCCGCGATGCACTTGAGCGTCATGCTCTTGCCGCAGCCGGACGCCCCCAAAAGCGCCAGTATTTCATTCTCCGCTTCAAACTTCACCCGCAGGTGAAAGCTGCCGAGGCGTTTTTCAATATCCACATAGACCGACATTACGCTTTCCTCCCCGCCCTTTTTTCCAGCAGGTTGACAGCCAGCAGCACGACAAAGGAGATGGCAAGATTCACCAGCACCCATTTGAAGGCAAGACCGTCGTCATTCGTGCGCCAAAGCTGGTAGACCGTTGTCGAGATCGTCGCGGTGCGTCCGGGGGTGTAGCCGCAGACCATGCTGGTCGCGCCGTATTCACCGAGGGCGCGGGCAAAGGCAAGCACGGTGCCCGCCAAAATGCCCTGCCTGCAATAGGGCATACGGATGCGCCAGAAGATGTATGTATTGGAAAGTCCGAGGGACTTCGCGGAGTAGCCGAGCGTCTCGTCAAAGGATTCAAACGCGCCGCGCGCCGTGCGGTACATCAACGGGAAAATGACCACAGCCGTCGCGAAGATCGCCGACCACCAAGTCATGGTCAGCCGCACGCCGAACTGCTCGAGGAACCACGCGCCGATGATGCGCTTCGGGCCGAGGACGCGGAGCAGAAGATAGCCCACTACCGTAGGCGGCAGCACCAGCGGCAGCGTCAGGAAGACGTCGAGCACACCCTTGACAAGCCGCGGCGCCTTTGCGATATAATACGCGGCAAAAATACCGACAAAGAAAATAATGACCGTACTGATCCCCGCCACCCGCAGGGAATTCCAAAGCGGAAACAGATCCATCCGCAAACCTCCTCTTTTTGGACTAAGGGCTAAGAGTGAATGGTGAATGACTGTGGTGTGCTCCGCACGGATTAAAAATGCGGGCGGCTATTAGCCGCCCCTACTAGTTTGTAACAGTTAAAAGTCGTGTATCAGCCTCTGTAGTAGGCAGTTAATCTAAAATACGAGCCTTTGAGATCGGTAGCAGTACGCCGTAGGGCGCGACGACCTCGGCGCGCCGGTGCAGGAACTACCAAATGTGTACAAACTCGTTCATTTATACTGTCTGCCGCTTCGCGGACGGCACGCCGAGTCGTCGTGCCCTACGGGCTACCTACAGTTTTAAGCGTTACAGGCTAGTAGGGGCGGATAGCATCCGCCCGCATTTTTAATCCGCGCGGAGCGCTCCTCAGTCATTCACCCTTAGTCCTTAGCCCTTAGTCAAAACAGCCCTTCGTCAATCTTCACGCCTTGCGTTTCATATGTTATCCGATCGGCGTAAAGCCGACAGTTTCAAACACCGCGTCGGCAGCGTCGCTTGTCAGATAGCTCAGGAAATCCTGCGCCGCTTCGGCATTCTTCGAATCCTTCAGCACTGCGGCGGGATAGATAACCTGACCGCACATCTCGGCGGTGGCGGTATCCACCACAGTCAGTCCTGCGGAGTAGGCGTCCGTCTGATAGATGATGCCGCAGTCCACAACCGCCTCGGAAACCTGCGTCGTGACCTCCTTGACGTTGGAGCCGTAGGTAATGCTGCCCGCCGTGGCAAGCGCTTCCTCCTCCAAGCCGAAATAGGTCAGAATTTTCTGGGTGTACTGTCCCACGGGGACGTCCGCGTTGCCCATGGCGAGGAGAACTCTTCCGGCTTCCAGACCCGCCTTCAGGTCGTCGTAGGAGTTGATGCCTGCGGGGTTGCCCTCCGGCACGGCAAGGGCGACCTTGTTCTCAAGGATGTTAAAACGGCTGCCCTCCAAGATGAAGTCCAACCCGTCCGTGTTGACCGAGGCGTCGGCAGTGATGTCAAGCTGATTCATCTGCTTCTGTCCGGCGGAGATGAAAATGTCGCATACCGCGCCTTCCTCGATCTGGGTCTTGAGCGTGCCGGAGGAGTCAAAGTTGAATACGATGGTCACATTCTCATGCTCCGCCATGTACTGATCGCCGAGCGTCGTCAGCGTCTCGGTCATCGAGGCAGCGGCAAAAACGATCAGCTCTACCTTCTCGGCAGGTGCCGTTGTCTCCGGCGCGGCGGTGGTTGCGCTCGTGCTTGCGGTTGTGGCATCGGTGCTTTCGGCTGCTTCCTCTTGACAGCCCGCGAACAGGCAAAGCAGCATACAAAGGCTGAGTAACAGTGCGGTGAATTTTTTCATGGGGTATTCCTCCTTTAAAAATAAAAAATCCGTCTTCTTGCAAGACGGACGACACCCCATACGGGCAGACTTCACCCATCTCCCGCACGGCACTGTATTCCGTCTCCTTTTCAAACACGGAAGGCTGCTTCGTTTCCAAAGGCAACCCTTTGTCGGTTTCCCGACCGGCACAAGGCTCCATCGCAGCGTATGCATTAGGAGCAGAGGCTCGAAGACATTCTCATTATATCCTGTCAAATTCTGTCTGTCAAGCGTTATTTTTTAAAAAGAATAACCATACCGAAAATTTTTCGCCGCAAGACAGCGGTGAATTCCTGTCTCGCAGCGAGCCGAAAAAATTTTTTCAACCGTCTGTTTTTCCGCCGCAGGATATGCTATAATAAAATTTAACCGAATCAAGCGGAGGGAACGCGCATGAAAAAAACAATCCAAACGCAGTGGTATCTCGTCGCGCTGGCGCTGCTTGTGTCCGTGACGGGCGGGATACTGCGCGCAAGGCAGCTTCTTTACGAGCTGCAGCCGGACGGCAGCCTCGCGGCAGGCAGCAGTATGCATATCGTTTTGACAATTCTAACCGGCGTCTGGCTTGCGGGCGCAATTGCGCTTTTGCTCCCTCTTGCGAAAAAAACGCAGTGGAGCGAGTGCTTCCGCCCCACGGCCGTGCCGAATCTGCTCCAGCTCGTCGCAGCGGGCGTGCTGGTCTTGGGCAATATTCTGCTCTGGATCGAGGGCAGACGGCCGACGACGGCATTTGCCACGCAGTCTCCGGCGGTGTCCGAGGCGCTCGCTGCCATGCTGCCGCCGCTGGGCATCGTCAGCGGGGTCTGCATCGGGGTGTACGCCGTCTGCTGTCTGCGCGGCAAGCGGCCCTCGCCGCTGCTGTATATGATCGCCAGCATTTATCTTGTCGTGCGCCTGATCGTCTGCTTTCAGGAGTGGAACATCGACCCTTCGGTGCATGACTACGCTTTCCGGCTTCTCGCCGCCATCTGCTGTATGCTCGCCGCGTTCCAGCTCGCAGGCTTCAGCTTTGACCGCGGGAAGCGCCGAATGACCCTGTTCTGGTCGCTCAGCGCCGTCGTCTTTTGCAGCTTCACCGTTGCGGATACGCTCATCGGCGGCGCCGCGGATGAGGCACTGATCAATTTCGGGCTTCTGCTCTCCCTGGGGGTCAGCAGCGGGCAGCTTTTGTTTACGAAATGACCCAACGGTATTGCGGCATCTTCTCATGAAAGAGCAGGTGCCGCAAGCCGTCTTCGAGAAAAACGGCAATGCCGCTCAGCGGGAACCAGAGCAGGGTAAACGGCACGCAGATCTGTCCCATGAGATTCATCGGCACGGCGGAATAGTCCCAAACGTGCATATTCCACACGCGGTTGACGAGCATTCCCGTCCAGAATTCGAAGAAGGTCACAATGACCGCGCCGAGGAGCATCTGCGCCAGCACGGGCATCTGAAAGCGTCGGTTCAGCCCGCCCACGAGGTAAAAGCACAGCGCGCCGAGTAAAAACATACTCCCATGCGTCCACCCGCGCCAGAGCAGCTCAACGCCGCAATAAAACATCCCGCCGAGATAGAAAATGACGGATTCCTGCCAAAGATGATAGAGCTTTGCTTTCATGGTAAAGCCATCCTTTCGTTGAAAGTAGCCTGCTGTTTCCAAGTATTTCCCGAACGCCGGCAAAGCATACAGACAAAAAAGTTTGTTTTTTCCGAGAAAGCACTTGACAAACCCGCTTTCATCATATATAATCACTTTGCTGTTTCGGCAGCAGGTCAAAAAAATGGCGGCATAGCTCAGTTGGTAGAGCATTCGGTTCATACCCGGAGTGTCATCTGTTCGAGTCAGATTGCCGCTACCAGGCCCGTTGGTCAAGTGGTTAAGACACCGCCCTTTCACGGCGGTAACATGGGTTCGAGTCCCGTACGGGTCACCAGGAAAAAAGGACTTCACGAAAGTGAAGTCCTTTTTTCAGTGAAATAAATCCCTTGGGGGATTTGTGAAATTTGCTTCGCAAGTGAAATACGGCTTCGCCATGTGAAATGCCTGCGGGCGTGAGGGGATTTATTTCATTTCACTTTCCGCGTCAGCGGAAAATTTCACAATGACCGAAGGTCATTATTTCACATCCGAAGGATATTTCACTTCACATTCTGCCTTTCCTGTCAACGAAATAAATCCCTTGGGGGATTTGTGAAATTTGCTTCGCAAGTGAAATACGGCTTCGCCATGTGAAATGCCTGCGGGCGTGAGGGGATTTATTTCATTTCACTTTCCGCGTCAGCGGAAAATTTCACAATGACCGAAGGTCATTATTTCACATCCGAAGGATATTTCACTTCACATTCCGCCTTTCCTGTCAACGAAATAAATCCCTTGGGAGATTTGTGAAATTTGCTTCGCAAGTGAAATACGCCTTCGGCATATCATGAAACGGATACTATCATACTTGCGCAGCAAGTATATCATTCGCGCTTCTTTTGTCAATCGGCAAAAGAGGCGTTTTGTTTGTGTTGGGACGGCGATCCACCGCCCGGGGCTGGAGCTGCCGATCACGCCGTTTTTCTGTTTCTTGCCGTCCGATTGATGCTTTGTCTATCAAAAGTTTTCTTTTTTTCGACTTCAGCTTTCTATTATGCGCATATAGCGAGATTTTATCTTTCCGTTTTCCTCAGCGCAGGTTGACATTTTGTACTCTCTGTGGTAAGATGACTATGGAAAGGAGGAAGCAAAATGTCATTGAAAAGAGAGACGCGAGAGGAACTCAAGCGCTACATCCTCCTACACATTCAAAGCAAGGACACAAAGCTTGTCAAAAAAACAATGGACGCTTACGGCGTTTCAAAAACTACGGTCAATCATTACATAAATCAATTGTTGCAGAACGGCGCGATCATCCGCAGCAGCGAGCGGTCTGCAAAATACGAATTGGTCGATAAAGGCTCATTTTTCAGCTACAGCACTGCGGAACCATTGGAGGAAGACAGAATATTCCAAGCAGATATTGCACCGCTTTTGGCATCCGTTGCGAATAATGTATTTGAGATTTGGAGATATTCTTTCACAGAGATGATGAACAACGCGATCGAGCACGCAGAAGCTGCCAAGATTGAGGTGCTGGTCTCGCAAAATGTTCTTTCTACGACCATCCTGATCTCCGATGACGGCGTAGGTATTTTTCAAAAAATCAGGGACTATTTCTCGAAAACGGAGCATGTCGGCATATCGCTTGACGAAGCCGTAGCTCTGCTCTTTGCCGGAAAATTCACGACCGATCGCGAAAATCACACCGGTGAAGGGATATTTTTCTCTTCCAAGGTTACCGATCAATTCATCATCTATTCCGAAGGCAAGGTTTTCACCCATGACGCGTTTGACGATTCGTTTTTTGATGCAACACTGCCGATCCAAACGCGGGGCACAGCCGTCTTCATGCGCTTGGAAAACGAATCCAAGCGTGAGCTATCAGAGGTAATGAATATGTTTTCCGATGTTGAACGCGGATTTTTCCGTACACAGCTTCCGCTGTCGCATATTTTCCCCACCGCCGGTCCCGTTTCCCGTTCCGAGGCGCGGCGGCTTGCGTCTATGATCTCCCGTTTTGAGGATGTCACGCTTGACTTCTCCGGGATCAAAACAATCGGGCAGGGCTTCGCGCATGAGCTGTTTATTGTTTTCCGCAGGAATCACCCGGATATCCATTTTTCATGCGTGAACATGTGCGAGTCTGTAGAAAATATGATTGCAAGAGTGCAGAATACAAAATAGCCACTGCAAAGAATTGCCCCACGGAGGGAAGAAAGCTTCCTCCGTGGGGCTTATTTCGTTTTCCGGTTATCCCCCGTAAACGCCCACTCTGTCCAGCGTGACCAGTACGCGGACGGCGTCTTCGCCGAGATCGATGATTGTCGCGTCGCCTTCGCCGCCCTTGCCGCGCAGGATGCCCTTTGCCATCAGCTTCTCGATGGTCGGCAGGTAATAGGGCGCGTTGTTCTTGTCCGCCTTGATATCGCCTAAAGTATTATATCGCATTTCTTCTTCCTCCTCCATTCTCTCCGCGACCGCTGCGCGGAAGGTATTCATTGTGTAGCCCGTGTTCAGTGCATTCCACAGATGCTCCGGATCGCCGTGGTTGCTGCCGATGCCGCGCTGATAGCACTCCGCATGACTTAAAATCACGCCGTCCTCCAGCGGATCCCAGCCGAATTTCTTGCAAAGTCCTGCAAACAGCTCCACCGCCGCGGCATAGGTCTGTTTTACAAACGCCAGCGCCCGTTCGCGGTTAAGGATTGTCAGCTTATAGCCGTTCTTCGCGTCGTAGGCGATGCAGTCCGGCTCCGTCATCTCAATTCCGATGTGCGTATCATTTGCGCTCCCGCCGACGTGCCACATGCGGTAATTCCACGGCGCAAGCCGGTAGCAAGTGCCGTCCGCCTGCAAAACGGCGTGGACGCTCGCCTCAACCTTCGGGCTGTCAAAATAGTCCGCAATCGCCTTTGCCGACGGCTGCGGTGTGCCGATGGAATGCAGCACCGCGCCCTTTGCGCCGCGCTTTTGGAAGTCCGTATACCTGCTGTCCGCCTGTTGTACATTTTTGAGATACGCCTGATTCTTCGTGATCGGTCGTTCGACCATCCTGATGTGCATTCTGTCATTCCTCCTTACATTCCGGCAGTCCTGCGACACTGGTCAGCAGACTGACGACGCCTGCCAGCCCCGCCGCCGAGACAACCGTCAGCCAGTTGACCTCGGAGATCAACGCGCTCGCACCGATCACGCCGACCGCCGTCTGCGCGACGGTTTTCACCGCCCGGATTGCCGCCGCTTTTGCCCACTTTTTCCCGTTTTTCATTTGATTACCCCCTGTTATACTATGAATTCTCATTGTAGATGTACCATTTTGACATAAAGCTCTATATGCAGCCGTAAATCGCACCCTCGCCGTAGGGCGCGCCGGTGCAGGAAGTACAAGTGCGTACAATCCTACAGCCGGAGATTGCCACGACCGGTGCGCAGCCTTTTTTGACGAAGGAGCGTTACGGAGGCGGTGTAGCCCTTGCGAGTGATGTGCGCACCGGTCTCGCAATGACAAGGAGGACAGCCTCCCCTGTTTTGTCAGGAATTTCTCTGTAGGGCGGGTGACATGTCCCCGCCGGTGTAGGAACTCCCGACTCCGTACAAACTCCCTTCCCATGTCATTGCGAGGCGCAACGCGCCGTGGCAATCTCGTGCAGGAACCACCGACTGCCTACAAACTCGTTCCTCTGTACCGTCTGCCGCTTTCGCGAACGGCACCCCGAGTCGTGATGCCCTACGAAGGTGGAACGCACCCCCGCCGTAGGGGACGGCGTCCTCGACGTCCCGCGTGCAGGAACCACCGACTGCGTACTTTTCTCCTTCTTCGCACCGTCCGGCAAATCAGATATATCCAAAATCAAAATCCGCGCGGAGCGCTCCGACACTATTCACTCTTCACTATTCACTGCATCCCGTATGTGCCACGGGGACGGGTTCCTTGACACAGCTTCCAAATCCTCAATCCGATGGTTCGCAACCTTAAGCTTTTCCTCCATCGTCTCCTGATGCCCCTCTACGGCATACATCCGCTCGACGAGGTTGTTATGTGCCTGCACCTTCTTTTCCAGCTGCTCGATGCGGTAGTTCGACAGCTTCGATGACGTGACGATGCCGCCGAAGGTGCCCAGCAGCGTCCCTGCCAGTGACAGCAGCGCCACCATGATCTCACTGCTCACGGTGCCGCCTCCCCTTGCAACGCCAAAATCAGCGTCACCATGTTTGCTTTGTTCATGTTGGCACTCACGCCCATATCGCTCAAAATCTGCTCCAGTTGGGCGTTACTCATCGCCTCCAACGCCTCCTGCGTATATTTGGATGCATATGCGCTTAACGCCTCCGCCCGCCGCACGATCTCCTCCCGCCAGTCCTCACGGATGTCGGCTGCCGATATGCGTCCGACTGCCAGTGCATCCACCAGCGCCGCCTTCTGCGTGATCTCCTCTGCCAGCGCGGCATATTCTTCTGCGTCTATTTCCGTGCCTCCGACACCTGTGCCGATGGCAGTCAGGTTGCCGTCGACATCCGTTATTTTGTAGTAGCGCATCATGTATCGTCCTCCCAGTAATAAGCTGTCCATGTGTATTCCAATCCCGCGCGCCATTGGTATGTTGACGACCCGGGGATTTTTACAGGGTCGAGCGTGCATATTACATTGATCGCTCCGCGCTTGCCACCGGTGTTATGGTATTGCAGATTTGTAACAAAAACGCTTGCAGCACTGCCATCCGTGCCAAGCTCATACGGCACTCCGGTGAGATTTGCGCGCATCACAGCCACCATGTCCTCCTGCACCACCGTCTCCAACGACGCATCCGTCAGATGCACAATGATCATTTTCGGATTTGCCGTACACGGAAATTCCAGCGACGTAACATCCTCCGCAGGCGTGATCGTCCCTGTCTCAACGCGCAGCGTTTTTGCCGTTCCGGAAATTCCGAATATCGACGCTCCAACCACGATGTTATCCGGCAGAATGTTTGGCTCTGGAAGTTCAATTGCGGTGCAACTTCCATCCGACGGGAATTCAATCTCCACACGCACACCTACACCGGCATCACAAGTAACATCAACACATTCCGCGCCGTCTGCCGCCACCAGCGTTCCGGTTTTCTTCTCACCGTCCGCGCTGATGTACTGTTTCCCTTTTACTACGTCTGCATCCGCAGCCGGCTTTGTCAGCTCCGGAAGTGTTACGCCGGTTTGTATTCCATTGATCGCCGCCGCCATCTGCGACGGCAGCAGCCTTGCGGTATCTCCCGTTTTTTCGCGGATCGCGTCGGCAATTGCAGGCAGTGTCCCGCTGTCCAGTTTTACCAGCTCCAGCGCCATCAGACCGCCACCTCCTCCGCATTTTTAACCTCCGTCCACGCCATGCTGTTTGCAGCGGTCGCCGTCAGCACTTTCCCGACATCTTCTGCGGCGGGGAGCGGGATGCCGCTGTAGATCAGGCTATCCACCAGCCAGTACTTCCCGCAGAAGGTCATCGTATACGGCACACCTCGCATCAGCGCGCCTGACCACACCGGCAGCGTCGCGTCCGGCGATTGCTCATTGCTGCTCTGCTTCTTCGGCGCGCGCAGGCGGATCTGGATAATCTCCCCGCCGTTTATCTGTAATGTAGGAGCGGACGACGTATTTTCCGTATACGGAACAAATACGATCTGTCTCCCCTTGCCGACGGCACTGATCTGCTCATCGCTGTTTGCAGCGGATACCGTCGGCAGCGTACCGTCGGAGAGTGCATCCGTCGTGGTATAAGCGACCCCATCCTTGCTCGTCCCGCGGGCAACCGGCAGCGACGTCTCCCCCGTCTCGCCCTTGAAATCGCCGTTTTGCAGCGCCCCCTCGATTTCCGCTCTAAGCGTCTCGACCTCGCTTACCATTTGCGTCAGCGCGGAGAATTCGTCGTAGGATTCCACAAGGTCGCCGTCGCTGTAGACGGTGTCGTCCACCAGCAGCAGGAAGCGCGGCGAGGTAATTAAAGCGGAATCCGCGCCGTACAGCCGCAGCTCGCAGCGCACCTCCCCCGGCGCAGCCGCCGTCTGCGCAGTGAATGCGTAAACGATCCGATTGCCCTGCACGGTGCAGGCGTTATAAAGGAGATGTCCGTCCGGCTTTCTCGCCGTAAATACCGCCTTGCAGTCATTGGTGATCCGATAAGCCCTTCCGTGTTCGGTCAGCGTGATCAAAATTCTCCTTGCGGTGTCCCCTTTTTTGATACGGAGCGCCGCCTGCGCGTTACTCTCGTGTATGTCGAGAGAAATATGAAAATCCGCAGTGTTCATCTACACACACCCTTTCGCTTTTTTCCAGCCTACCACATCTTATGTAAAAAGAGGAATCCCTCTTTATATATAACGTAAGATAGAAAAAACAGGGAGCAGCTTTTGCTCCCTGTTTTGTATTTTGTTTTTCTTTGGCAGGAACGAATGCCCCTGCCCCCGGCACCACCGTCCCTACTAGCCTGTAACGCTTAAAACTGTAGGTAGCCCGTAGGGCACGACGACTCGGCGTGCCGTCCGCGAAGCGGCAGACAGTATAAATGAACGAGTTTGTACACATTTGGTAGTTCCTGCACCGGCGCGCCGAGGTCGTCGCGCCCTACGGCGTACTGCTTCCAATCTCAAGGGTACGCATCTCAGGAAGTAAAGTTTTAGTTTTAACAGCCTACTACCTCGCGTACCGGTTCGCTTCGTAGGAGATCACTTGGTAGGTGGCGGAATTGTCTACGGTGTAGTCCCGTAGGACGGCGGTGCCGGAGCCGCAGTGCCGCAGGCCGTCATGCAGCCATGCGTCGGAGGCGGTTAACCCATAATAATCGAGCGGAATTTTATAGTAATAGCTTGCCGCCGACTGCAGCTCATAGATTTCGAACGCTACCTTGTAGGTTCCGTCGCCGTTTGGCGACATTGATGTTGCCACGCTGAAACAGCCGTTGGCTTCGCCGTCCGCAATCGGCAAAAAATCGTAGGCGCTCTCCGTATGCTCGACCGTTCTGCCGAAAAAACGATTTAAAACACGGTCTGCGGTGGCTGCCGGCAGCAATACGCGGTCTCCCTCCGCAGGCTCCAGCGCATCATAGTCGTTGTACTTTAGATAGGTAAACGCGAAATAGATCAAAGCGTCCTTGTCGTCAGCATCGTAATGCAGGAAGCTCTGCTCCGAGAAAACGCTCAGCAGTCGGTTGAGCCGGTATTGCTCATCGGGTTCAAAGTGCCTGACTTGGCGTGGGACATCGGCTCCGACTTCATAGGCTATGAGCTGATAGGCGGTTTCCGAAGCTTCACCGAAGCACCGTACAACAGCGGTTCCTGCGCCGATATAGGTCAGCTCCGGTTGAACGCGCGCAGAAGGGTCGGACAGAGATAAATATGCATCGGGTATATAGGCGCCGTTGCACACAGAAAAAACGAGCGTCATGGTGTGGTTCGTCTCGTCATAAGCATAGACCGACGGTGCGGGCGCATTTCCCCCATAGGGCACCACAAACAGGCGGGTCTGACCGGAATAAATCACCTTGTATATGTCATATCCTTCATTCCAGTAGGAATTGAGGCTTGACGCTTTGGAAGTCGTTCCGACATACCCCCACGCTTCGTTCGGAAAGGCGGTTTCGGCATAAGCAGCAAACGCACCGTTATCGTAGTAGTAGTCTCTTGTCTGCGCTTCCGCAAGCTCCTCTTGCGAAAACGGGCAGGGGATCGGCTGCGGATTCGACTCATAAATATCAAATTCCACCGTAAAGCTTCCGTCCTCATTGGCATACATAGCCTTCGCCACGCTGAGTCGATTGCAGGCTTCCGCGCCGCCCCTTTGGAAATAGTAGGCGGTTTCGGTATGCTGTATCCGTTTCCCGAAGAAACGATCTGTAATGGAATCAATGTCCTCCGGATACAGCATATAGCTAACCTCTCCCGTTGCGTCGCTTAAGCGAAGCCCGAGTCCGTCAGCAATCAGCTGCTCGGGAGCGTAGAGCGGAATATCTCTGATGGCCATTGTATTCGGCCCGTGAAGCTTCAGAAACCAATATGCAAAATCGACCAATGCGGCAGGGTCGTCGGCATCGAAAGTGGTAAAAGACTGCTCTGAAAAATATGTGAGGAAGCGATTGATGTAGTATTGTGCGTCCTCATGAAAGCGATAAATGAGATTCTCCCCTTCCCCGGAGGGGTCGATCAAGCCCGGAAGCAGCCTTTCGGGAATATCCTGCTTCGCGAAAATACCGACGTCAATGTTCAGCTCCTCCCGGGCAAGGCGATCCGCAACGCTTTTCGCATTGTGCCGCATATCGCTGAGCAAAAGGCCCAGCAGCCCCGCGCTGATACAGATCAGCAGCAGGGAAAGGAAAACATGCGTCCTTTTCTTCATTTGTCGAACACCTCGCCTTTCAGATTTTCTGAGAACAGGCTATCACGCGGCTGTGGGGAGGTCATTGCATAGAGAAGGAGATCAATTGATAGGTGGTATTTTCGCCGTCGGTACACTCCCGTATGACGGCGGTGCCGCCACCCCCATAGCCTACACCGTAGTCATCAAATAGCGTTGCGTTGGATAGAGAATAATACACATCGGGAACGGTATTGTAATGGTATTCCTCGGAATACAGTGTCCAGTTTGTGAAGTCTATGCGGTAGGTTCCGTCGCCGTTATCGGATACTAACCCGACTGTGCTGAAAACGGCATTCCGTTCGTCATCCGGCATAGGAAAGTAGTAGATGTCTTCCGTATGCTCGACCGTCTTGCCGAAAAAACGATATAAAACGCGGTCTGCGTCTTCCGCGCGCAGCAGCATGCGGGATGTGCCGTCTTGAGCAGGCTCCAAAACATCCGGTTCGTTGATTATCAGATAGGAATACGCAAAATGGAGGAGGATGTCTGTATCGTCTGTATTGCCTGTATCGTCGGCGTTGTAGGGGCCGAAAGACTGCTCCGTGAAATAGCTGATAAAGCGGCTGAGGCGATAGCGCAAATCATCGTCTACGGAGATAAGCGGGCGATTAATGACACTTCCGTCATCGTAAAAAAAGAGCTGATAGGATTCGCCATAGCTTCGCACGACAGCGGTGCCGGATCGTAAGTATTGCAGCTCCGGATGAACGCGCGCGGAAGGAGCGCTCAGCGTTAAATAGTCTTCGCTAATTAAGGAGCCGCTATTTGTTACAGGCCGCATGGTATGATCTGTCTCATCGTAGACATAGAGCACCGGCGCGGGAGCAGAACCGCCATAGGGTACGAGATACAGGCAGGTCTCACCATCCCGCGTGGGCGTATTATACTCTACGGAATATATGTCGTATCCGAGATACAAATAGGGATTGGGACTAATCGCACCGGAGGTTGTCCCGATATATTCCCAACGAAAGTCCGTCTTTAAGCTTTCGGCATAAAAAGAAACCAAACGGCTGTCCTCCGGCGTCCAGTCGCTTCTTCTCTCAGCGTCGAGTAAGTCATCTTCGCGAAAAGGGCAGGGGAGAAACTGCTCTACAGGATATCTATACGTATCAAATTCGACTGTGTAGGTGTCATCCCCATTGGCATAGACTGCTGTTGCCACATCAAGAAGATCCAAAAAGGGGTATTCATCTTCGTATTCTCTTTTAAATTCGTAGGTATCCGTATTGTGCCGTACTGTTTTCCCGAAAAAGCGTTTCGTAATGAGATCAATGACGCTTGAGGGAAGCACATATCTGCGGCCTTCTCTGTCATTCACGCTTTCGACCTGATCCAGCAAGCCGTCCGCAGCCAGCTCCTCAAAATTACCGCGGAGAAACCGATAGGCGAAGTCGATCATGGCGTTGGAATCAGCAGGATGATAATAGATGACAAGCTGCTCCGAAAAATATGTGAGGAAGCGGTTGAGTTGGTATTGCTCGTCTCCGTCAAAGCGATAAATGAGATTCTCCCCTTCACTGGAGGGGTCGAGCAAGCCCGGAACCAGCCTTTCGGGAATGTCCTGCTTCGCGAAAATCGCGACATCAATGTCCAGCTCCTCCCGGGCAAGGCGGTCTGCGGCGCTTTTCGCATTGTGCCGCATATCGCTGAGCAAAAGACCCAGCAGCCCCGCGCTGATACAGATCAGCAGCAGTGAGAGGAAAACATGCGTCCTTTTCTTCATTTGTCAAACACCTCGCCTTTCGGATTTTCTGAGAACAGGCTATCACGCAGATGTTAGGAAGTTATTTTCAAAACGAAAAAAACGCTCAAAAACGACAAGGCAAAACGCAGTCGTTTTTGAGCGAAGTATTATTTCGCGGTCTCCGTCGGCAGCTCCAACCGGTATCCGAGCTTATAGACCGTCTTGATGTACGGCGTCCAATCCAGCTTTTTCCGCAGCTTTTGGATATGCACGTCCACGGTGCGGATATCGCCCAAATAATCGAAGCCCCATGCCAGATCGAGCAGCTTTTCCCGCGACAGGGCGATATTTCGGTTCCGCACAAGCACCTCCAAAAGCTGAAGCTCCTGCGGCGCAAGCTCCACGGGCACGCCGGACTTGGTGACCTGCAAGGTCTCGAGATTGACCGTGACGTCTCCCAAGCGGAAAATATCGCGGTGTACCTTCCTCCTGCGCAGCACCACATCCACGCGCGCGATCAGCTCGAGCATTTCAAAGGGCTTAACCATATAGTCCTCGGCGCCGAGGCGGAGCCCGTGGATTTTATCTACCACATTGCCCTTTGAGGTAAGAAAAATCACGGGCGTATCGTCAATCCGCTCCATGACCTCGAAGCCGGACATGGACGGCAGCATAACGTCCAAAATCACAAGATCAAACCGCGCGGCGTTTATCTTTTGCAGCGCTTCTTGCCCGTCATAGACCTGCACACAGGTGTGACCGACAGCCTGAAGATTGCGCATGATCAATTCGTTGATCATTTTTTCGTCCTCTACGATCAGAATTCTTGCCAATGCATCTCATTCCTTCCGCATTTTTTGCCCGGGCAGAACACAGCCGGATGATAAAGAGAAAGACCGTACTTTGGAGAATTGTCTTATCGCTTACGATACAGCGCTTGAGCAGAACCATTTTCAATAAAAAAATAGATCATTATTCAATTAACAACCCAAGTATAGCATCAAACGATCTGTTTTGTCAACAAAAAGCGTATCAGATATTCTCGTTCAAATAATTATAACAGCAAACGGTTAATTTTGTCAACACTTTAAGAGTATAAATAATCCGCCAACAGTGTTGGTATATACTCTACAATAAGTGTTGGAGGTGCATATTCATGATTCAAGGATTACCGGAGCGTTTGCGGGAGCTGCGGTTGCGCCGCGGCTATGCGCAAAGGCAGGTTGCGAATACTTTGCGTGTTTCCCCGTCAATCATATCGAGCTATGAGACGGGAGAGCGTACACCCAGCACGGAGAATCTGCTCGCCCTGTCCTATCTTTATCGGTGCAGCACGGACTATTTGCTGGGGAGGGAGGAAAATCAAACGCCGCAGTATTTAGACACAGAGGGGTTGTCGTCGGAGCAGGTGCGGCTGCTTTCCGAGCTGATCGCAACCATGCGGAAATAACGCACTGTGTTTTTGTAAACCGCGTTTTGCCCTTCGCGTTGCGGCGGACAGGACGGGTAATGCGCGATAAAAAGGAAGGCTGCCCTAATTTGTCATTGCGAGCCGAGGAACACGGAAAGGCTACCCTCCTTGTCATCGCGAGCCGAGGAACACGGAAAGGCTACCCTCCTTGTCATTGCGAGACCGGTGCGCACACCGGTCGTGGCAATCTCCGGCTGTAGGTTGGTACGCAGTGGATGGTTCCTGCACAAGATTGCCGCGTCGCTTTGCTCCTCGCAATGACACGGCAGGCTGCCCTATTTGTCATTGCGAGACCGGTGCGCATACTACCCGTAAGGGGTGCGTCACATCCGTAACGCTCCTTCGCCGCAAGGGCTGCGCACCGGTCGTGGCAATCTCCGGCTGTAGGTTGGTACGCAGTGGATGGTTCCTGCACGAGATTGCACCCGCGAGGGGTACGCCGCATCCGTAAAGCTCCTTCGTCGCTAACGGCTGCGCAGCCGCGTCGCTTTGCTCCTCGCAATGACATGGGAGGGGCGTTTGTGCGCACTCGGTGGTTCCTGCACCGGCGCGCCGGGGTCGTCGCGCCCTACGGCGAGGGTGCGTTGCACATTCGTAGGGCACGACCACCGGGCGTGCCGTCCGCGAAGCGGCAGACTACAAGGGAATTCTATCAATTTCGGCAAGCCATGACATTGTTGCGGCTTGCTTTTTTTGTGCGCAGATACGCCTAGGAATGCCATGACACGCGGCAGCTTCGGCAGATTTTCTCAAAAAAGGACAGGAAAAAAACGGATTTTCATAACAACTCCATAATAAGTCGTTGCTATCATAGCAGTGTAGGATCGTCGGCTTAGGTTTCAAACCGAAAAGACGGACTCCTATTGTATTTTCCATATTTGCGCTCCTCGCAATCCATACGCGAAAACACGCACCATGATAAACGAAACAGCCCTGTAGAGCAGGGACATGTCCCCGCCGTCCGCGCAACGGCGGGCGGTACGGGGCGAACGTGTTTGTACGAAGTCGGCGGTTCCTATATCGGCACGCCTTCCGCAAATCGGCAGACGGTACCGATGGAATCCGTTTGTACGCAGTCGGCAGTTCCTACTCCGGCGGGGACATGTCCGTGCCCTACAGGGAGCTTCACGGCAATGACACGGGAGGGCGGTTCCCGCTGCCGCGCACGACGGCTGCCTTTGAAGTCCAAAAAGGAAGGATGAAACCGGAATGAAAAACATTCTCTCTCTGTTGACCGCTTGTGTGCTGCTCTGCGCTATTCTTGCTGCCTGCGGCGGGAATCCCGAAGCGGCGATATCGGGAAATGCTCCGGACACCGCGCCTTCCTCCTCCGAAGCGCAGGAACCGGACGAAATCGAGCCGACCGCCGGGGAACCGCTGCCCGAAGACTTCGCCGCTGATTATCAGTTTTCAAACACAGAGGACGGTCTTCTCATTGAACGCTATACAGGGACGGCGCCGTCCGTTGTGATCCCCTCGGAAATCGGCGGTGTCCCCGTGACGCGCATCGGCTCCTATGCGTTCTCCGGCTGCGGAAGCCTGCGCTGTGTGACGATTCCGGAAGGCGTGACGGAGATTCAAGAGTGCGCCTTCTCGGACTGCATCGGTCTGACGGACATCAATATACCGGACAGTGTAACCGGCATCGGGCTGAACGCGTTTTGCAATACAGCGATTTACAACGCGGCGGAGCACCGGACGGACAGCGGGCTGTACATCGGAAGCTGGCTGATCGAAGCGGAAAAGTCGATTCGCGGCGCATATTCCTTTCTCCCGGGAACCACAGGAATCGCCGACTACGCGTTCGCGGACTGCACCGCCTTGACCGAGGTTACAATTCCGAGCGGTGTGACATACATCGGGGCATATGCTTTTTCCGGCTGCTCAGGTCTGACCCGCGCGGCGATCCCTGAGGGGGTGACGGGTATCGGTTCTGGCATGTTCTTCGAATGCGTCGGACTGACGAACGTCGCGCTGCCGGAGGATCTGACGCGGATCGAGGACGATATGTTCTATGGCTGCTGCGCCCTGACCGATGTGGTGCTGCCTGCCGGTGTGACCGACATCGGCTGGTATGCGTTTCGCGGCTGCACCGGTCTGACGAGCTTGACCCTACAGGACGGCGTGACGAACATCGACTATGGTGCATTCTCCTACTGCACCGGCTTAACAAGCGTGACGCTTCCCGAGAGCGTGACGAGCATCGGTGACTGTGCCTTCGAATTCTGCACCGCATTGACGGACATTGTCACACCGGACAAAGGACTCCGCATCGGCAGCTGCGTCTTTACCGACACGGCGTTCTACTACACGGCGGAGCGCTGGACGGACGACGTGCTGTATATCGGCAGTTGGCTGATCGAAGCAAAAAAGCCGATACAGGGAACCTATACCATCCCCTCTGGAACTACCGCAATTGCCGATGAAGCGTTCTCGTGTTGCGACAGATTAGCGGGGGTCACGATTCCGAGCGGCGTGACATACATCGGTACGCATGCTTTTTCCAACTGCGGCAGACTGCGCAGCGTGTCGATCTCTGAAGGCGTGAAAAGCATCGGCGGGGGGCTGTTCTTCGGCTGCGGCAGCCTGACGACCGTCACGCTCCCGGAGGACATGACGAGAATTGAGGACACTATGTTCTATGATTGCGGCAGCCTGACCGATGTGGTGCTGCCGGACAGCTTGACAAGCATCGGTGCCTATGCGTTTCACGGCTGCGGCAGCCTCACGGGCATTACCCTGCCGGACGGCTTGACAAGCATTGACGATTATGCGTTTTGCTACGATGGCTTGACAAGCGTGACGCTTCCGGAGAGCGTGACAAGCATCGGCGAGCATGCGTTCTTCGGCTGCGGCAGCTTGACGGTTCTCACGCTTCCGAACGGTGCAGTGCGCCTCGGCTGCTGCGCGTTCGGTGATTGCATCGGTCTGACGAGCGTCGCGCTTCCGGAGGGTATGACGGAAATTGCGAACGGCTTATTTTCCGGCTGCACCGGCATAACCGATCTGGTGCTGCCGGACAGTGTGAAGAGCATCAGCGCTTGTGCGTTCGAAAACTGCGACAGTCTGACGGCGATCACGATCCCGCTCGGTGTGACGAATATCGAGGGCGGGGCGTTTTCGAGCTGCGACAGCTTGACGGAGATCAACGCAGCAAAGGATAGCTGGTTCTATGTCTCCGAAAACGGCGTGCTGCTGAACCGGGGAAAAACGGAGTTAATCGCCTATCCCGCGGGAAAAACGGAGACGGAATATGTTCTCCCCGAGAGCATAACGAGCATCGGGGCAGGCGCGTTCAAAGGCTGCGGCGGGCTGACGCGGGTAACGCTTTCCGAGGGCGTGACGAGCATCGGGGATAGCGCGTTCGACGGCTGCAGCAGCCTGACGCGGGTAACGCTTTCCGAGGGTGTGACGAGCATCGGCTGGGGGGCATTTATTGATTGCGAGAGCCTGAAGGAGATCACGATCCCTGCCAATGTGGCGGAGATCGGCGGGCGAGCGTTCTTCGGGTGTGTCGGTTTGCGGGCGGTATACTTTTCGGGAGCAGCTCCGATGCTGGGCGACGAGGTGTTTGCATATTGCAACGAGCAGCTTGACTTCCTGTGTATTCCGGACTTGACAATCTACTATATCGAGGGAACAACGGGCTGGACGAGTCCGACATGGAGCGGATATCCGACGGCGGCATGGTCGTCTGAAAACACCTGAAGGAAGCCGCGGCAAGACCATGGCAGCCCCCGCACCCGGTAGTTCCTGCACGAGATTGCACCCGCGAGGGGTACGCCGCATCCGTAAAGCTCCTTCGTCGCTAACGGCTGCGCAGCCGCGTCGCTGCGCTCCTCGCAATGACAGGGGAGGCTGCCCTATTTGTCATTGCGAGCCGAGGAACGAGGCGTGGCAATCTCTGCCTGCCGGTTTGTACGCACTCGGTAGTCCCCGCACCCGGGACGTCGAGGACGCCGTCGCCTACGGAGCGGGTGCGATTTACGGCTGCGGCATTCTTGACGCGCCGACCGAAAGGTGATATCTTAAATAATAGAAGGGATCCTTCTGCGCGGTGATCACTCACGCGGGAAGTATACCAAATAAAGGAATTAGGAGGAAAAATTATGAAACGAGAGTTCAAGAGGATTGTCTCCGCGCTGCTGGTTGCGGTGATGGTTCTCGCAATGCTGCCCTTTGGAACGCTGGCTGCTGCGGAAGAATACTCCGCAACGCCGATCAGCGGCATTCCAGAAGCGGGAACGCCCTTCGTCATTTACGCCCCCTCGGCAGGAGTCATTATGGGCTCCGAAACGACCAACGGCAAGACCACCGCTTATGCCGCAGTTCCCAATGAAGAGGACGCGTCTTTGAAGATCCAGACAGGCTCCGGTCTGTTCTATCTGGTCAACAACGACGACGGCACCTATTACCTGACCTGCGGCGGCAAGTACTATACTGCCACAGCCACCAATGCCGCGAGCTTTACCTCTGCGCCCGGCACCGGCTCCAAGTGGGAGATCGAGGTGCTCGGCGCAGGCTACCGTGTTACGAACACCGACTTCACCTATCAGTCGAAGCCCGTCTGCCTCGAAATTTACGCCGGCTCCTTCAGCGTCTATAGCTATCAGGAAAGCAACGCTGACATCTACACGATGCAGTTCTATTCTGTCGATGCGGCGATCGACGATGACAACGACGGCTACATCGGCACGAAGCCCGTGACCGGCGAGAAGCCCGTGGACGGCGACAAGGTTGTGATCTACAACAACTATGCGGAGATGGCCATGGGACCCCAGTCCGACGACGTCACTATGCTCAGCATGACCTGCATCCCTTCCACCCTGTCCGACGGCAATCTGGATGCGGGCAACGGCTCCCTGATCTTTACCGTTCATCAGAATGGCAGCTATTATGCCTTTGAAAACAACGGTCAGTACCTGCGCATCTCTCCCAACAAGATCGACAGCGGCACGACCAGAAACGACGAGTTCCTCTACATTGCGGACCTCGACGAGGACTACAGCTGGTGGACCATTGAGGAAGCCACCGGCGGCTACATTCTCTATAATAAGACCGCGAAGTGGGGCTCCAGCAAGGTCTGCATCGAGTACTTCAGCGGTGCCTTCAGCGGCTGGACCTACAACGGCAGTACGCAGCTCTTTGCCATGCAGTTCCATAAGGTGGAGGACGAGTACGGACTTGGCTTTGTTCTGAATCCGAAAATGTCCATAAAGGCGGAGAATGCTGTTGTCGGTTTGGATTATGTGTTCACCGCAGAGCTGGACGAGCTGACGCAGATCACTGACATGACCATGACCTACACGGTCAACGGCGGCACGGAAAAGGCTGCCGCACAGTCCTCCGTCGATGGCTACACCTATACCTTCACTGTGCCCGAGGCGGATTTGGCAGGCAAGACCTCCCTGACGCTCAAGGGTACTGCGACAAACGAATACGGCATGACGTATACCGCGGAGAAAACCGTGGAGATCATCGACATACCGAGCATTACCTCCGTATCTCCGCTGCCTGACGCTTCATTAGGCACTGAGAGACGCCCTGAGATCGTTGTGGAGTTTGCCAACTGCGGTACGGATCCGACCGTCACCATGAAAGTTGACGGAACTGCCGTCATTCCGACCGTCTCCGGCAATCAGATCACCTACACGCCCGCGGCTGACATGACGGATGGCCGCCACACCGTTGCGGTTACCGTCACCCGTGCCGACGGCAAGCAGGCAGAGATGAATTGGTTCTTCTTTGTCGGCGAAACGAACATGCGTCTGTACTTCGGTCAGATCCACTCCCATACCGCGGAATACTCCGACGGCGCGGGTCAGCTGGAGGATGCTTATGAGTACGCCATGCAGCAGGAGGACGTGGATTTCCTCATCGTAACCGACCACTCCAACTATTTCGACACCACCTCCACCGCCACTACCACGAGCTACTATGATCTGTCCGGCCTCACCAAGAGCGGCAGCATCACCAAGTGGGAAGAGGCCAAGCGGACCGCCGCGGAGTACAACGCCATGCGCGACGACTTCATCGCGGCTTACGGCTACGAGATGACCTGGTCCGGCGGCCCCGGTCATACCAACACCTTCAACACCTACGGTCCTGTCTCTCGTAACAACAGCTCTCTGAACAACAAGACCGGCTATGCAGGCATGCATCTGTATAACGATCTGATGGTCAATGCGAACAAGGGCCTTGACGTTGACGGCAATCCTGTCGGAGAAGGCGTGCAGACCAAGTACATCGAGGATGCGCCCGTCGTGTCCCAGCTCAACCACCCCGGCACCACTTTCGGCACCTTTGATAATTACGCCGGCTATACCATCGCCCGTGACACCGTCATCAACCTCATCGAGGTGGGCAACGGCGAAGGCGCTGTCGGCGGCAGCTCCTACTGGCCCAGCTACGCCGAGTATGACAAATGTCTTGCCAAGGGCTGGCACGTCGCGCCCACCAACAATCAGGATAACCACAAGGGCAAATGGGGCAATGCCAACACCTGCCGCGATGTTATCCTGACGGACGACTTCACCGAAGCCGGTCTTTATGAAGCAATGTCCCAGCGCCGCGTTTACGCGACCGAGGATCAGAACCTGTGCATTTACTACTACCTCAACAACGAGATCATGGGCACGATCATTGACTCCGGCGACACCGAGATCACGGAAGTCAACATCGCCGCCAGCATTTCCGATCCCGACGGCGAAAGCCTCGGCAAGATCGAGATCATCGGCGAAAACGGCATCACGCTGAAGTCCTTCGACGCGGCAGGCTCTACCTATGAGCTGAAGACCACGCTTCCCAACACCGACGCTTACTATTACCTCAAGGTCACGCAGGCTGACGGCGACATCGCCGTAACCGCCCCTGTCTGGGTCAGCGTTGCGACGCCGATCATCGCAAGCATTGAAACCGACACCGCACTGAGCGTGGTGGGTCAGTCTGAGAAGATCACCGTCACCGTCGACAACTCTGCCGATGCCGACTATGCGCTGAGCAAGGTCGAGCTGACGCTGGTTGCGGACGGCGAGGAAACCGTCGTGAAGACCCTCACGGATGCCTCCGTTGTGAAGTCCGGCGAATCCAAGACGCTTGAGATCGACTACACCCGCACCGTTTCCGGCACGCAGGAGCTGAAGGTTGTCTTCTACGGCACCTATCAGGGCGAGGAATTCCAATGCTTCGCCTCCATGAAGCAGAAGGTCTATCAGGCAGATAAGCTGGTCAAGATCGGTATTGACTACGGTCACGGCAACTTCTATGTCTCCGGCGGCTACTCCGACAGTATGGGCAACTTCATCCGGTATTGCGCGGATAACGGCGTCCTGGCGGAGTACATCCAAGAGGGCGAATTTACCTATGCGAATCTCGCGGCCTACAAGCTGGTCATTCTGACCGTCCCGTTTGACAGCGGCACTGTCGCGGCGTCTGCCTATTCGGCAGAGGAAATCGACGCCCTGCAGAAGTACGCGGCAGGCGGCGGCAGCCTCATCATTACCTCCAAGTCTGACCGTAGGAGTCCGACCGATGAGCTGAACTGCGCCGCGCTGACGAACACGCTGCTTGACGCAATTGACTCGAATGTCCGCATTGCCAACGGTATTATTGTGGATAACGAACTGAAGGCGAATGAGGCATACCGCGTCTACTTCTCCGGCAAGGAGAACTTCAACCTGACGCACCCCTTCACCAAGGGCGCTTACACCGCTTCCAACGCCTTCGGCACCACCCCGTCTGCCGAAAACTCCACCGGCTTCCAGCTTTATAACGCCGCGCCTGTCCTCATTAACGAGGGCGCGGAGGAGCAGGTTACCACGCTGGTTCGCGGCTATCCGACCACTTGGGGCGCGAGCTACACCGACAATTTCGACGGCTCCACCTATGTCCCGGACTACGAGACGGATACCGTCACGGCAGAGATGGGCAACGTAAATATCATGACCTATGAGGAGCTGTCCGGCGGCGGCTGGCTGGTTGTCTCCGGCTGCACCTTCTTCTCCAACTACGATATCAAGGACGATGCGGACTACGCCAACAAGTTCATCGTTCAGAATATCCTGCGTGAGGTCACCGGCGCGAATGCTGCGGAAATCACCCCGATCGCCACAGCCAAGCAGCAGACGGAGGGCAGCTACACCATTGAGGGCTATGTCACCTCCAACGCCTCCGGCTACGATCAGAATACCGCCTTCTTCGACTGCATCTATGTGCAGGATAAGGAGGGCAACGGCATCAACCTCTTCCCGGTCGCCGGAAAGTATGCAATCGGCATGCATGTGCAGGCCCACGGCGATATCACCTTCTACTGCGGCGAAGTCGAGCTGAACCTCAGCCCGGACTACGACGGCTATATCCGCGTGGTTTCCGACGAGCTCTACGAGGCGGAACCGACGGAAGTGGACTGCGCCACCGCAATGTCCGACGCTGCCATCGGCAACCTGATGAAGGTCAAGGG
>JBJDYD010000158.1:0-5874 GCA_051867015.1 Faecousia sp.
CTCCGACACTATTCACTATTCACTATTCACTATTCCCTGCCCCCTGCAAGGGGTGCCGCGCGTTTACAGCAGCTTTGCGCCTTCGGTGTCGAGGCGGAGGGGGAGAACCTGCCAGTTGGGGAGGACTTCGGGGAGGCGCTTTTGCAGACATTCGCCGATCTCGTCGTTATCCGCGATGCAAAGGCAGGTGGGCCCCGCGCCGGAGATGCAGAACGCCGTCACGCCGCACTCCCTTGCCGTCTGCTCGGCAAGGTCGATGCCCTCGATCAGCCCTCTACGATACGGCTGGTGCAGACGGTCATCCAGCGCCAAGGCGATCATCTCCGTGTCGGCGGTTTCCAACGCTCTGAGCAGCAGCGCCGCGTGGGAGACGTTGAACACCGCGTCGGCAAAGGGCACGCGCTGGGGCAGCACCGAGCGTGCAAGCTGCGTGCTCAGCGGGAAATCCGGAACGAGCGCCAAGAACCGCAGCTTCTCCGAAAGCGGGAACCTTGCCGTGATCGGACGCCCTTCCCGCATCAGGCTTGCGGTCATGCCGCCGTAGAGCGCGGGCGCGAGGTTATCCGGGTGCCCCTCGATCACGGTACACATGCGCAGAATCTCGTCCTTGTCCAAAGGCGAGCCGTGCAGCGCGTTTGCCGCCATCATGCCGCCGATGATCATTGCCGACGAGGAGCCGAGCCCCCGGCAGACGGGGATATGGGCGTCAATGTCCAGCCGCAGCGGCTCCGGCTCCAAGCCCAGCGCCTCCATCGCGTAGCGGTAGGCAACCACCGAGAGGTTGTCGCGGTTGCGGAATTCCTCGGGGCAGCCGAAAATCTCCAGACCGCCCGAGATCGTTTCAAAGGTATAGGTATTATAGAGCGCCAGCGCGCAGCCGAAGGAGTCAAACCCGGGGCCTAAATTCGCGCTCGTCGCGGGTACGCGTACCGTCACTCGTCCCATTGCGTCACGCTCCTTTGCACGTAATCCTGCATGGCCTCGCGGTCGATTACATCGCGGTGCAGGACGGGCAGCTTTTGCAGCCGCGCCAAATTCGGCGGGATCGGCACGCCGGTCAGCGCATTCAAGCGGAACATGACCTCAAATTCCGTCCCGCCGGTGTCCCCGCCGATGGCGGAGAGGACTGCCGTCGGGAATTTATAGGGCGACGCGGTGGACAGCACCACTACGGGCGCGTCCGTTTCATAGCCCTCCGCCACGCGCCACGCCACCGCCGTGTGGGTATCCATGAGATAATGTGCTTCCTTCCAGACCTTGCCGATGGTCTCCTCGGTCTGCGCATCGTCGCAGCAGCCGCAGGCGAATTCCCCGTGCAGCTTGGAAAGAAGGCTGTCGGACACGGTGTAGCAGCCGTTTTCCTTTAGGCTGCGCATATAGCCCGCGACCTCAGCTTCGTCCTCGGTCAGGAGCCACAGCAGCCGCTCTAAATTGCTGGAGACGAGGATATCCATCGACGGCGAGATCGTCTTATAGAAGGGGCGGCGGCGGTCATAGGTGCCCGTGCGCAAAAAGTCCGTCAAAACGTCGTTGCGGTTGGACGCGCAGACGAGCTTCCCCACGGGAAGCCCCATGCGCTTTGCCAGGTAGCCCGCCAGAATATCGCCGAAGTTCCCCGTCGGCACGACGAAATCCACTTTCTCTCCGCAGGAAATGCGCCCGCCCTTGACCAGATCGGCGTAGGCTTTGAAATAGTAGACCACCTGCGGCGCGAGTCTGCCAATGTTGATGGAGTTTGCCGATGAGAGGTGCACGCCGCAGTTTTCCTTGACGCCGGCGGCAAAAATCTCCTTCACGCCGGTCTGCGTGTCGTCAAAATTGCCCCGCACGGCGCACACGCGGACGTTTTCGCCCGTCTGGGAAACCATCTGCTGTTTCTGCACCTCGGAGACGCCGTTGTCCGGGTAGAAGACGATGATTTTCGTCCCCGGCACGCCGCAGAAGCCTGCCAGCGCCGCCTTGCCCGTGTCGCCGGAGGTGGCGGTTAAAATCATGATCTCGTCCGTCATGCCGGTTTTCTCCCGCGCCGCCGTGATGAGCTGCGGGAGCATCGACAGGGCGACGTCCTTAAACGCCGAGGTCGGCCCCCGGAACAGCTCCAGGACATACCGCCCGCCGACGGGCACCAGCGGCGTTAAGTCCTCCGTCTCGAATTTTCCCCCGTAGGCGCGGCGCACCAGCTCGCCCATGTTTTCAAAATCGGGCAGAAGGGCGGACAGAATCCGCTCCGCCATGCCGAGGGTGTCCAGCCGCAGGATGCTATGTAGGTCAAGATCGACCGGCGGGCGCGCGACATACAGCCCGCCGTCGGGCGCAAGTCCCCGCAAAACCGCCTGAGCGGGACTTGCGCGCAGGGTTTTATCTCTCGTGCTTTGATATTCCATAGAAAACCACCAATCTTTTTTCTTGCGTTTTTCTAAAGTATATGATATACTGTTTCTCAGAAAAATGCAAGTGTTTTTCTCTCAAAGACACTTGCACGCGAAAGAAGGCGCTTTTTATGAGAAAGAAACCCATGCGGATTGCCCTGCTCGGCCTCGGAACGGTCGGCTTCGGCGTGTATGAATTTGTGCAGGCGCGCAAGGATATGGAGCTGGCGTGCGCGCTGAGTCTCGTTGTGCCCGAGGGCGTGACCTGCCCGATGGCGAAGAACCTTGACGAGATCCTCCGCGACGAGACGATTGACACCGTGGTTGAGGTCATCGGCGGGCTGCATCCGGCGTATGAGTTTGTTTCGAGCGCGCTCAAGGCGGGAAAAAATGTGGTGACCGCGAACAAGCTTCTGATCGCCGCCCACTACCGCGATCTGGTGACCCTGGCAAAGGAAAACAATGTCGCGCTGCGCTGCACGGCGGCGGCGGGCGGCGGCATTCCTTGGCTGACGAGCTTGGAGCGCACGGCGGCGCAGGAGCCGATTCTCCGCGTCAGCGGCATCATGAACGGCACGACGAATTTTATTCTTGACACCATGCACCGCTCCGGCGGCAGCTTCACGGACGCCTTGCAGGAGGCGCAGCGCCTGGGCTATGCCGAGCGGGATCCCGCAGACGACCTAAACGGCGCGGACATCCGCCGCAAGCTGGTCATCTCCTCGAACATCGCCTACGGCTGCGTGATCGACGAGGCGGAGGTCGCCACGGAGGGCATCGAGCATATCACGGGCGCGGACATCGCCGCCTTTAAGCATATGAATCGCGTCTGCAAGCTGATCGCCGCCTCGCGGAAGCTGGAAAACGGCGTTGCGGCGTATATTGAGCCTGCGCTGATGCCGACATCCATGCCGGAGTCCGCCATTCCGCAGAATTACAACCTGATCTCGCTCACCGGCGAGCACATCGGCAAGCAGAGCTTCTACGGGCAGGGCGCGGGACGGTACCCCACGGCATATAATGTGCTGCAGGACTGCGTGGATATCGCAAAGGGCGTGCGCGGCTTCTACACCGACCGGCTCGACGAGGCGCATGTGGACAATTCCTCCGTGCAGCGGCAGTATTACGTCCGCACGAACGGCATGGACAAATGGCTGCAATCCCATGTTGACAAAATTCTCGACTGCGGTATAATAACCGATGCAGTCTCCGTTACGGAGCTGCACGCATGGGCAAAGCAGCGCCGAGAAACAGACCCCGGCTGCTTCTTTGCCTCGCTCAGATAGAACGGCAGGGGAAACGGCATTATTAAAGTGAATAGTGAATGGTGAATAGTGAATAGTTTCGGAGCGCTCCGCGCGGATTCCAAACGCGGGCGGCTGATAGCCGCCCCTACGAGAAAATCGGAGTTTGCGCCGTAGTATGCTGTTAAATCTAAAACTTTATAAAGCAGCTTCATTGGCGGAACGTAGGGCACGACGACTCGGCGTGCCGTCCGCGAAGCGGCAGGCGGTACAGACAAACGAGTTTGTACGCATTTGGTAGTTCCTGCACCGGCGCGCCGAGGTCGTCGCGCCCTACGGCGTACTGCTACCGATCTTTAGGGTCCACATTTCAGACGGATGCGGCGTACCCCTTGCGGGTAGTGTGCGCACCGGTCTCGCAATGACAAATCAGGGTAGCCTTTCCGTGTCATTGCGAGGAGCGAAGCGACGTGGCAATCTTGTGCAGGAACTACGGAATGTGTACAAAGCTACAGCCGGAGATTGCCACGGGCGCAGGCGCCCTCGCAATGACAAATGAGGGGAGCGAATCCGCATTTTTAAATCGTGCGGAGCACACCACAGTCATTCACCATTCACCCTTAGCCCTTAGCCAAAACAGGCTGCCCACAGGCGTGTCAGGGTTGCCGGTTGCTACGGCTTCCTACAGACAGTTTACCTGTTCACTATTCACCATTCACCATTCACTATTCACTGATAAATACAGAAGGAGTTCGGAATGTTAAAGGTTTTGAAATTCGGCGGCACCTCGATGGCGGATGCCGCGCAGTACAGTAAGGTACGGGATATCGTGCGCTCCGACCCGACACGGCGCATTGTCGTCGTGTCCGCGGCAGGAAAACGCTTCTCTGAGGACAACAAGATCACCGATCTGCTGTACCTCTGCTACGCGCATCTGCAATACGGTGTTTCCTGCGATACGATCTATGGGATGATCCGCGACCGCTACTGCGGCATACGGGACGAGTTGGGCTTAAAAACCGACTTGGAGAGGGAATTTGACGCCCTGCGCGATAAGATGGAGCACGGCATTTCCCGGGAGGAGCTGGTCTCCCGCGGCGAATATTTCTCCGCTCTGCTGATGGCGGAATACCTCGGGTTCGAATTCATCGACGCGACGCGTTGGCTGTATTTCCACTATGACGGCACCGTCGATCAGGAGAAGTCCTACGCCGCCCTGCGCGAGCTGGTGGGCGAGGGCTGCGCCGTGATCCCGGGCTTCTACGGTCTGATGCCCGACGGCAAGATCCGCACCCTCACCCGCGGCGGCTCGGATATCACCGGCGCTTTGGCGGCAGCGGCGCTCGACGCGGACGTCTATGAAAACTGGACGGATGTTTCGGGCATTTTGATGGCGGATCCGCGCATTGTCGAGAATCCCAAGCCCATCGAGCGGGCGACCTATTCCGAGCTGCGCCAGCTCTCCTACAGCGGCGCGCAGGTGCTGCATGAGATGACCGTCTTCCCCGTGCGCGAGAAGAATATTCCCTTGAATATCCGCAACACCAACGATCCCTCCCACCCCGGCACCCTCGTCAGCGAGGAATTTGTCGAGCCGCGGGGCAGCCAGCAGCGCTTCATCACGGGCATTGCGGGCAAGCGCGATTTCTCCGTTGTCACCATCTCCAAAAAGGGCATGGCGGGCGCGGTGGGGACGCTGCGCTCCATCGTAGAGGTGTTTGAGAACAATACCGTGCCCATCTGCTACACCCCCACGGGAATCGACGTGCTGTCTCTTGTCGTGCCGACGGAGAAGCTTACGCCGCACCTGTATTCCATCACGGACGAGCTGCGTTCGGAGGTACACCCCGACAGCATCAAGGTCACGGACAATATCGCGATTATCGCGGTCGTGGGCAGAAAGATGGCGTTCCGCGCGGGTACCTCCGGCAAGATCTTCGCCGCCCTCGGCGCGCAGGGGATTAACATCCGCATGATCTCCCAGGGCCCCGACGAGCTGAACATCCTCGTCGGCGTGGACAATAAGGACTACGCGGAGACCATCCGCGTGCTGTATAACGCGTTTGTAAAATAGAATTTTGCACCCCGGAGAGGGGCGGCAGATCAGTGAAGAGTGAAGAGAGAATAGTGAATAGTGTCGGAGCGCTCCGCGCGGATTAAAAACGCGGGCGGCTGATAGCCGCCCCTACGAGAAAAATCGGAGTTAACGCCGTAGTAGCCTGTAACGCTTAAAACTGTAGGTAGCCCGTAGGGCACGACGA
>JBJDYD010000159.1:0-5867 GCA_051867015.1 Faecousia sp.
GCCTACTACAGAGGCTGATACACAACTTTTAACTGTTACAAACTACTACGAGAAATTTCGCAGTTCACGCCGTAGGGGCGGATATTATCCGCCGGGTGCAGGAAGTGCCGACTGCGTACAAATCGACAGCCTGAGATTGCCACGACCAGTGCGCAGCCGTTCGCGACGAAGGAGCGTTACGAATGCGGCGTACCCATTGCGGGTAGTGTGCGCACCGGTCTCGCAATGACAAATAGGGTAGCCTTTTCGTGTCATTGCGAGGAGCAACGCGACGCGGCAATCTCGTGCAGGAAGTACCAAGTGCGTACAAACCTACAGCCTGAGATTGCCACGGGCGCAGGCGCCCTCGCAATGACAATGAGGGCGGCCAATACACATTTTATAATTCCTGCGAAGCACACCACAGTCATTCACTCTTAGTCCTTAGCCCTTAGTCAAAAAAGCCCTTAGCCAAAAAAGCTTCCCTCAGGCGCGTCAATGATGCCGCTTGCTACAACTTCCCACAGACAGCAACCTATTCACGATTCACTGTTCACTGAAAACCCATACGATAAGGAGGTCTATTTATGAAACGCGTGATTCCTTTTCTGTTACTGATCCTTTTGCTTCTGACCGCCTGCGGGGAGTCCGTCCCCACCTATACCGCGCCGACGTGGGAGGCGGGTGTGCCGTTGGAGGAATCGACCTTGACGGAGCCGACGACGGAGAGCACGGAGGCAGTTCCCACCCCCTCCCTCTCCGACCCGACCGAGCTTACCACCTATCCTGCCGACCTGACCGCCGTGCGGCTCGGAAGGGATTCCGCGCGCACCGGTGACGCAATCTATCTGCTGTATGGCGCATTCCTCCAACGCTACGACATGGCAGACAGCAAGCTCACCGTCTGCTGCAACAAGAAAAACTGCCCGCACTATGACGAAAACTGCGACGCCTACATTGCCGAAGATATGAACGGGATTGTTTTCGGCATTCACAACGGCAAAGCCTATTTTGCAGGCGGCGCGAAAAACAACAGCGGTGAATGGGCCACGCTCTCCTTTTTCTCCCTTGACCTGACCACGGGCGAGCGGGAGACGATCTACACGGCGGACATGGGGGACAGGGTCGCCTCCCTCGGCGGCGTTATGCTGTGCGGGGAGAAAGCCGTCCTCTGCTATACCCTTGCGCCTTCCGCTGCCCCTGAGGAATCCATTGCCGCAAAGCAGCAGCGCATTCTCGCCTTTGACCTCGCGGAGGGCACAATGGTTACCGTGTTGGAGCGCGAGATGGAGTATGGCGGGGTATATAATCTCTGGGGCATGGACGAGACCTCCCTCATCGTCGCTTACCATCGTCCGACCTCCGGGCAGGAGTATCCCGCTTTCGTGAACTTCGCCGACTATGGCTGGAACTACGACACCTATTCCCGCAATGTGCATGGCTGGACGATGCTGGAGTATCCCCTGGAGGAGTCCCCCGACCGCGGAAAAGCCTTTGCCTACAATGATGGGCAGCATGAGCTGCATCTTTACAATTTCAATCAGTTTTACGGCGGGAAGCTCTATTACTTCTATGACAGAAAATATGTCAAGGTCTATGATCCCGCAACGCAGACCGGTGAATTCCTCTTTGAGCAGAGCGGTATCACCTTTATGACCTGTTTGGACGGGCGCATATTCTACGAGACGGACGAGGGCTATTTCTGGTACGAGATCGCCACGGGCGTGACCCATCAATACTGGCAGGAGGTACGGCGCAGACCCTTTTACCTGATTGCGGAGACGGACGACGACTTCATCTGTCAGGGCTATTTGGACACATACAACTTCTACCGCATCAGCAAAGCGGATTTCTACAACGGAAATTACGACGCTGCCGTTTTGCTGGATTGGCTTTGATACCCCCGTATCGTGCCATCCCTGATGCGCCTGTTTTGGACTAAGGGCTAAGGACTAAGAGTGAATGACTGTGGTGTGCTCCGCACGGATTGAAAAATGTGGATCAGCTGCCCTCTTTGTCATTGCGAGGGCGCTTGCGCCCGTGGCAATCTCTTGCCGATTTCCGGTACACAGTCGGCACTTCCTGCACAGGGCGGCTGATAGCCGCCCCTACGAGAAATTTCACAGCTTACGCCGTAGGGGCGGCTATCAGCCGCCCGCTTTTTAATCCGCGCGGAGCGCTCCGACACTCTTCACTATTCACTTTTCCCCGTCCCCCCGCGCTACAGCCGTTGATCGCAGTGCTTTCAAAGTCCAAACGCCGCCCCTTTCCCGTGTGTCGGAAAAGGGGCGGCGTTTTTATCTATTTATCGAATGGTAGGCTGCAGGGACAACACTGCGTCCTCAAAGCCGTAGGCCGCAAAGAGCTTTTTCGCGGCGGGGTGCTCTGCCGGGGTGCCGAGCCGCAGGAGGCGCTTGCCTCTCTTGCGCGCAAGACTGACCGCCTCCCCCAAGAGCTGCGCGGAAAAGCCCTTGCCGCGATACTCCGGCAGGACGGCGAGGTGCATGATCTCGTCCGTCTCCGCATCCAACGAGCGAAGCACGACAGCGCCCGTCGGCGTATCCACGAGCATCGAAACGCGCGTAACCTCTCCCGCCGGGACATCGAGCGCGGCAAGCAGGGGCGCGTCTGCCATTTCCGGATTGCGGTACCACATATTATGATCCTTGTGGTCGCCGCCGCGCCACCACTGCTGTCTGCCCAAGGTGGAAATTTCCAACGGCAGGTGCGACGCGTCGTTTAAATATTCCAACTGATAGCCCGTCCCGTCCCAAAGGAGCTTGGTCACGGCGGTGTTTTCGCTGTGGGGCAGGTCGCGCTTTTCGGGGAAGAACAGCCGCTGCTGCACGCCCCGCAGAACCATGCCGTGGGAGAAAATCGCAACGGTCTGCCCCTCGTGGCGGCGGGCAACCTCCTCCAATGCCTCCAAAAAGCGCCCCGTGTAGGCGGCAAAGCGTTCGCTGCCCTCCACCGACCAGTTCTGCGGGTCGTGGGAAAAGGCGCGGTTGCGTTCGGGATCGGTGTGGTCGAGCCAGCCGAAGGGGAGATCCTCCCACACGCCGCAGTTCAGCTCCCGAAAGCACGGCTCTTTGTGGAGCGGGAGGTTTTTCGGCTTGTACACCGCCCCCGCCGTCGTGCAGGTGCGGGTTAGATCGCTGGCATACACCGCGTCGATGGGGATGCTTTCAAACCGTTTTGCCAGCGCTTCAATCTGCTTTAAGCCGTTGGGTGTCACGTTGGAGTCATACTGCCCATGCAGGCGGCGGAACACATTTCCCTCCGCCTCCGCGTGGCGGATCAGATAAATCGTCGTCATAAAATCACCGTTTTCTACATATTTTAGAAAAGTATACCATAGAACGGCAGCAAAGAAAAGACAGTTTCCGACTTTTTGCGTTTTTTCCGCGCAGCGGGGCAAACTATTCCCGCCACGCGGTTCAATTTTTATCATCGGGAGGAAACAATCATGCAGGTCAAAAGCTTTTTACTGACCCTCGGCTTGGGAATGGCAGCCGGCGGCGCGGTCGCGTTGATGCTGCCGCAGCAGTCGCAGGCAAGAAAAAAAGCGCAGAAAGCCGTCGATAAGCTGGAACAGTCCGTCACGAACATGGTGCAGTAACAGTTTCTTCCGGCGGCACCACGCCGAAGAAGAAAGGCTACCCTTATTTGTCATTGCGAGACCAGTGCGCACACTGGTCGTGGCAATCTCAGGCTGTAGGTTTGTACGCACTTGCTACTTCCTGCACAAGATTGCCACGTCGCTGCGCTCCTCGCAATGACACAGGGAGGCTGCCCTCTTTGTCATTGCGAGACCGGTGCGTACATTACCCGCAGAGGGGTACGCCGCATCCGTAATGCTCCTTCCTCGCGAAAGGCGGCGCACCGGTCGTGGCAATCTCCGGCTGCAGGTTTGTACACACTCGGTACTTCCTACACAAGATTGCCACGTCGCTGCGCTCCTCGCAATGACATGGAAGAAGCCTGTCCGCATTTTAATCCGTGCGAAGCACACCACAGTCATTCACCCTTAGTCCTTAGCCCTTAGCCCATCACAGGAATATTCACAAAACATTCAAAAAATCCGGTCATGCGAGGCTTGACAATTTTGAAAAGCGTGGTATGATGTGAAAAAAGAGGTTAGCACTCTCAAGCTTAGAGTGCTAAAATTCAAAAGGGGACTCTTCCGGAAAGGAGCATCGTTATGAATCCCGACATCTATACACAGAAATCTTTGGAAGCCGTCCGCGACGCGCAGCGTCTTGTGACGGAGCATCAGAATCAGCAGCTTGAGCAGGTGCATCTGCTGCTTGCGCTGCTGCGGCAGGAGGACGGGCTGATCCCGCAGCTCCTGAAGAAAATGGACATCTCCCTCGAGAGCTTCGATGCCGCGACCGAGGCGGCGGTGAATAAACTGCCCGTTGTGACCGGTTCGGGGCGCGACGCGGAGCACTTCTACATTTCCCGCGGCGTGGACAGCCTGCTGGCCCAAGCGGAGAATACCGCGAAATCCATGCGCGACGACTATGTTTCCGTGGAGCATCTGTTTCTCGCCATGCTGGACACCGCCGACGACACGGTGCGTCCGCTGTTTTCCGACTACCGCATCACAAAGGAGAACGCCTTGCAGACCCTGCAGGGCATTCGCGGCAGCCAGCGCGTGACAACCGACAACCCCGAGAGCACCTATGAGGCGCTGGAAAAGTACGGCACCGACCTTGTCAAAAAGGCGCGGGAGAAGAAGACCGACCCCGTCATCGGCAGAGACGATGAAATTCGAAACGTCATCCGTATTCTGTCCCGAAAGACGAAGAATAACCCCGTCCTGATCGGCGAACCCGGCGTCGGCAAGACCGCCATCGCCGAGGGCTTGGCGCAGCGGATTGTGCGGGGCGACGTGCCGAAATCCCTGCAGGACAAGACGATCTTCTCCCTCGACATGGGCGCCTTGATCGCCGGCGCGAAGTATCGCGGCGAATTTGAGGAGCGCTTGAAGGCAGTCCTGAATGAGGTCAAAAGCTCCGAGGGGCGCATCATCCTGTTCATCGACGAGCTGCACACCATTGTCGGCGCGGGCAAGACCGAGGGCAGCATGGACGCGGGCAACCTGTTAAAGCCCATGCTGGCGCGGGGCGAGCTGCACTGCATCGGCGCGACGACCCTCGACGAATACCGCAAATATATCGAAAAGGATCCCGCCTTGGAGCGCCGCTTCCAGACGGTCTTGGTCAGCGAGCCGACGGTGGAGGACACGATTGCGATTTTGCGCGGCTTGGAGGAGCGCTATGAGGTGTTCCACGGCGTGAAGATCACCGACCCCGCCATCATCGCCGCCGCGACCCTCTCCGACCGCTATATCACCGACCGTTTCCTGCCGGACAAGGCGATTGACCTCATTGACGAGGCGTGCGCGATGATCCGCACGGAGATGGACTCGATGCCCACGGAGCTGGATGTGATCCGCCGCAAGATCATCCAGATGGAGATCGAGGAGGCAGCGCTGAAAAACGAAAATGACGAACTTTCCCAGGGCAGACTCGCGGAGCTTCGCAAGGAGCTTGCGGAGCAGCGGGAGAAATTCAGCGCCATGAAGACCCAGTGGGAGAACGAGAAGAACGCCATCGGCAAGGTGCAACAGCTCCGGGAGCGCATCGAGGACTTGGGCGCGCAGATCGAACGGGCAGAGCAGGAATATGACCTTGAGACGGCGGCGCGGCTGAAATACGGCGAGCTGCCGGAGCTGAAAAAGCAGCTTGCCCATGAGGAGCAGCTTGCGCAGAACGCGAAGCAGAGCAACCTCCTGCGGGACAAGGTGACGGAGGAGGAGATCGCCCGTATCGTCGAGCGCTGGACGGGCATTCCCGTGGCGAAGCTCGTCGAGGGGGAACGCG
>JBJDYD010000160.1:0-28987 GCA_051867015.1 Faecousia sp.
GGGCGGCTTCGGGACTTTCACCCGTTAGAGTATGCGCCCGCCGGGCGCACCATAATTTTCAGCCGGTGCCTTTGGGCACCGGCTGGTTCATTTGATAGGCTCAGAGGCGCAGTTTGCTTATTCTTGGAAGTAATTATAATTGGGAGAAAGCTCGTAGTCCGTCAACGGGAGCAGATACTCATTGCTCTCTGCGCCCGCAAACTGGTAAACGGTGCCCCGGATCCACAGCTTTCCCTCGCTGTCCAAATACGGCGTTGCGCTTCTGAGATTTCCTTCGTTTGCCGTTCGCGCGATATAATCGTCCATCTGCTCGATCATACTATCCGGCAACGGGTTGCTCTCAAAGGGTGTTACAAATTGGTTGATCAACGCCTTTTTCACCAGTTCCAAATAGTCCATATAGGAAAGCCCGAGGCTGCCGTAAACGGTGTCGTAGGAGACTTCATCGCCGGTTTTGATGTTGATGTTCGTCGCGTAGCAACGATTTACTGCGTCAGTATCGGAACGTCCGAGCACCGCAAGGCTCAGAATATCACCGTTGATCGCCCACGAATACTCGACGCGGTACATGCTTTCGCGGAAGAACACCATGAGAATTTTTGCGTTGACCGTGTTGGCATAGCTACCCGGCGCCATTAGGAACGGGATGTGCCGCACCTCCGCATTGCCGTCCGCGTCAACATACTCGCTGCTTGTGTCGGTATACAGCTCGATGACTCTCGTCTCGATCTCCTGCGTCTGCACCACGGTCATCTCCGCGTCCGTATCTCTCGTCAGGCACATGAGGTGGTTCGTTGACTCGCCACCTAGCATATTATAGACCGTGCCGCAGCACCAGAGGTCGCCGTTCTCGTCCAGCCAGGGCTTTGCCTGTGTAATATTCTCGTAGTCTACCGTCTTGCCGCAGACCTCCCGCAAATGCGCGTCGAACACCGTGTCGGGTGCATCCAGCAGAATCTGCCGCAGCTGCTTTGCCAATATCTTGCTCTGCTCCAACCCCACCTTGCTTTGATATTCCCAAATCCCAAGCCCGACATAGCCGTAAATCTCCTCAATGGGGACTTCCGCTCCGGTGTTGACGTCGATATTGCAGACGAGGCAAATAGTATCATAGTATGCCTCCGGCACACCGACAACGGACAGGCTGAGGATATCACCGTTGATCGCCCAAGTGTAATCTACGCTTGCGTAGCCGACCGGCTCTCCGTTTTGCATCGCTTCCACACTGTATTGCTTGAGAATCTCCGCATTGATCTGCGCGGCGTAATCGCCCTCCAGCTCTAACTGCGGGATACGGAACGCGCCGTCAGCACTCTTCCAATACTCCACAACCTGCGGTTCGGTCTTTTCCTGCGTCTCGGGCGGATTCTCGCTCGGTACGGTGCTCTCGTCTTGTACGACATCCGGCGTCATGTTCAGGTCATCTGCGATTTCCTTGCCGCCCGTGAAGGTGCAGCCCACGGTGACACCGAGCACCAGCAGCAGGCAGACGACAGCGATTATCAGCTTCTTCGGCTTTTTCACAATCATCTCCACCCTTTCTCTAATCTGTTTTTTCGACCTTGCCATCGTGGTGGCGGTTTGCAGCAGGTTCCGTGCTCTGCCCGCATTGGCGATCATGCCCAGCAGGGTCTTGCCGTAGGGCAGGCGTTCTTCTTCCCCGAGACGTTTGATCGCGCCCTCGTCGCAGGCAAGCTCACAGTCCCGCAGGGATAAGCTTGCCGCCCACCACACCAGCGGGTCAAACCAGTAGGCGCACAGGCAAATCGCCCGCACAAGCGCCCAAATGTGATCTCCGTGGCGGTAATGCGTTGTCTCATGCGCAAGCACATGACGCATCGTCCGCTCGTCCTGCACGGCCTGCTTTGTCAGCAAAATGCGCGGTCGCAAGCTGCCCAGCAGGCACGGAGAGAGGATATGCTCCGATACATACACGGGCAGCGGACAGTCTTCCGTCTCAACCGCTTTGGCACCGCGCAGCGCCTTTCTGCGGAACGCCGCGTTTACCAAGACGAACCAAATCGCCGTAATCCCCACGCCGACCAGCCAGATGATTTTCAACACCTGCCCGACCGTCACGCCGTCCGCCGCACTGCTTTCCGCTTCCAAAGCAACGGGCTGCTCCGTCTGCGGTGCAGCAGCGCTCGGTGCCTGCGTGTCATTCTGTACGTTTTGCGTCTGTGCCGGTACGTTCTGCGTTTGGGCGGGCGTGTTCTGTTGCGTCTGCACATTTTGTACCGGCTGCTCTGCGGGCGCTGTCTGCGCAGTTCCGATTGGCTGCTGCATCAGGGTCTGCACTGCCTGTTCGGGCTTTTCGCTGATGCTGCTCAGGCTGAAAGAGACCGCTCCAAACTGCACCGGCACCAGCAGCCGCACCGCAACAATCAGCCAAAGCGCATATTGCAGGCGCAGGCTGATCTTTCCCTGTAGGAGCTTTCGCAGCGCGACCAGCACAAGGATCAGTACGCTCGAAGAAATTAAGATCTGTATCATTTCATTTCCTCCTCCGCTTTCTGTAAGATCGCGTACAGCTCGTCGATGTCGCTGCGGGTCAGGTCGTTCCGCCTTGCCATCGCGCTGACGAGCAAGCCGATGCTGCCGTCATACGCTCTGCGCAGAAGCGAGTTCGTCTCCGTTGCGACGACCTCCTCCTTTTCGACCGCAGCGCGGAAGGTCTTTGTTCTGCCCGCTTCCTCGTAGCAGATCAAGCCCTTGCTCTCCATCCGCCGCACCATCGTCGTGACCGTGCTTTTCGCCCAGCCCTCGCTCTGCCCCAGCTGCCGCACCAGCTCCATCAGTGTCAGCGGCGACTGCCAAAGCAGCTCCATGATACGCCATTCGTTCGGTGAAATTGAAATTGCCATTGGTTTTTCCCTCCTTTTCGTTTGGTTTACATCTGTAACCCTATTGTAGCACACAGGTTTACACTTGTCAACCGCTTTCTCACAAAAAAATGAAAAAATTATGAATTTTTTTCTTGTAAATCCTAAGTCGCCCGTGTATAATATATTGCAAATCTATCGGCGGAAGCCGTAGATCAAAATACTTCATAATTATTCAATGAAAGGAGACGTCAACCATGAAAAAATGCTACATCCCGGAGGGGTACTCGAATCCGCTGTCTGTTTATGAGACGCAGTGCGCCATCGAGTACATCAAGCATAATTTTCAGAAAAATCTTTGCCGCGCGCTCGATCTGATGCGTGTGTCCGCGCCGTTGTTTGTTGAGGAGGCTTCCGGACTGAATGACAATTTGAACGGTTATGAGCGCCCCGTCTCGTTTGACGTCCCCGACGTCGGCGAGGAAGCGCAGGTCGTTCACTCGCTGGCAAAGTGGAAACGCTACGCCCTCGCGCGCTACAGCTTCCGTCCCGGCAAGGGTCTTGTCACTGACATGAACGCCATCCGCCGCGACGAGATTGTCGATAACCTCCACTCGGTCTATGTTGATCAGTGGGACTGGGAGAAAGTGCTGACCGCGGAGACGCGCAATGTCGCAACGCTGAAAGACACCGTGCAGCGCATTGTCAACGCGATCTATGTCACGGGCGAGACGCTGAAGATTGAATTCCCGCAGATCAAGACCCGTATCCCCCGCGAGGTGGTTTTCGTCACCACGCAGGAGGTCGAGGACATGTTCCCCGATTTGCAGACCGCGCAGGAGAGAGAGACCGCATTCCACCGTCTGCATAAGGACAAGGCGGTTTTCCTGATGCAGATCGGCGGCAAGCTCCGTTCCGGCAAGCCGCACGACGGCAGAGCGCCGGACTACGACGACTGGGCGCTCAACGGCGATATCCTATTCTGGAACGACGTGCTGGATCGCTCCTTTGAGGTCTCCTCGATGGGCATCCGCGTCAGCCCCGAGTCGCTTGACCGCCAGCTCACCGAGGCAGGCTGCGACGACCGCCGGGAGCTGCCCTTCCACAAGGCGCTCTTAAACGGTGAGCTGCCCCTGACCATCGGCGGCGGCATCGGGCAGTCCCGACTGTGCATGCTGCTGATGGGTTGCGCCCACATCGGCGAGGTGCAGTCGAGCATTTGGGATAAAGAAACCGTCAAGACCTGCGCCGACGCAGGCGTCATGCTCCTGTAAATCATAAAAACGAGAGGAAAATCATGGAAGAACTGATTACCGTTCGAGAGCTTTTCAAGAATACGAAAGACTACGCGGGAAAGACCGTTTCGGTCGGCGGCTGGGTGCGCTCCGTACGCGCCTCCAAAGCGTTCGGCTTTATCGTCCTGTCTGACGGCACCTTTTTCAGCCCGCTGCAGGTCGTCTACCACGACACGATGGCAAATTTCGCGGAGGTCTCAAAGCTCAATGTCGGCGCGGCGCTGATCGTCACCGGCACGCTGGTCGAGACCCCCGAGGCAAAACAGCCCTTTGAGCTGCAAGCGGACACCGTCACGGTCGAGGGCGCGTCCACACCCGACTATCCTCTGCAAAAGAAGCGCCACACGCTGGAATATCTGCGCACAATGACACACCTGCGTCCGCGCACGAATACCTTCCAAGCCGTCTTCCGCGTCCGCAGCCTTGCCGCCTTTGCGATTCACAAATTTTTCCAGGAGCGCGGCTTCGTCTATGTCCACACGCCCTTAATCACAGGCTCCGACTGCGAGGGCGCGGGCGAGATGTTCCAGGTGACGACGCTCGACCTCAATAACCCGCCCCGCACCGAGGACGGCAAGGTCGATTTCAGCAAGGACTTCTTCAATAAGCCGACCAACCTCACCGTGTCGGGGCAGCTCAACGGCGAGACCTACGCGATGGCGTTCCGCAACATCTACACCTTCGGTCCGACCTTCCGCGCCGAGAATTCCAACACCACCCGCCACGCGGCGGAGTTCTGGATGATTGAGCCGGAGATCGCCTTTGCAGACCTTTCGGACGATATGCGGCTTGCCGAGGATATGATCAAGTATATCATCGCCTATGTGCTGGAAAATGCCCCCGAGGAAATGAACTTCTTCAATCAGTTCGTGGATAAGGAGCTGTTGGAGCGCCTGAACCATGTGCTGACCTCCGATTTCGGTCATGTGACCTACACGGAGGCAATCGAGCTGCTGGAGCCGCACAACGATCAGTTCGAGTATCCCGTCCATTGGGGCAGCGACCTGCAGACCGAGCACGAGCGCTATCTGACCGAAGTGCTGTTCAAGCGTCCGCTCTTCGTCACGGACTATCCGAAGGAGATTAAGGCCTTCTATATGAAGCTGAATCCCGACGGCAAGACCGTCGCCGCGATGGACTGCCTTGTTCCCGGCATCGGTGAGATCATCGGCGGCAGCCAGCGTGAGGACGATTACGAGGTACTGCGCAAGCGTATGCAGGAGCTGGGTCTGAAGGAGGAGGATTATGACTTCTACCTTGACCTGCGCAAATACGGCTCAGCGCGTCACGCAGGCTTCGGTCTCGGCTTTGAGCGCTGCGTGATGTATCTGACCGGCATGGGCAACATCCGCGATGTGATCCCCTTCCCGCGTACCGTGAACAACTGCGATCTTTAATCTCATCCGCGTCAAAAAAGCGCGTTCATAAAGCATCCAAGTCAAGCGGCGGTACAGTCGGAACACTGTACCGCCGTTTTTTGGTGTGCCACATCGTATGCACCTCTCTGTAGGGCGGGGACATGTCCCCGCCGACCGCGAAGCGGCAGACAGTACAAACGAACAAATTTGTAAGCAGTCGGCAGTTCCTGCACGCGGGCGGATGATATCCGCCCCTACGGCACAGACACCGATGCTTCTCGTAGGGGCGGCTATCAGCCGCCCGCCGGTACAGGAACGTGCTTGTACGCAGACGGTACTTCCTGCACCGGCAGGGACATGTCCTCGCCCTACCAGCGGTGCAATGGCAACATAATGCAAGTTTCCCTGCCTGCGAAAAGAAGATATTCTTCTTCAAAAGCGGAAGCTCGGTTTACCATAATCATAATTTTTCGCACCGTTGGCAAAGTTATTAACAGTTTGCACAGGTTTTTGCACAGGTCAAAACCCTTGTGCACAGTGGATTTCTCTTTTTTAGACTTATTTCGACCCATCCGCAAATGAAGTTCTTTCGCAGTCAAAAGCGAAAAATAGTTTACATAAAAACATTTCTTCGTCAAAATTACCATCGACCTTTTTCGATAAAAAATTGCAGGGTGCGACAAGGCATCCTGCAATTCGTGCAATTTTACAATTTTTCGCCCTCCATGGATTTGGTGGCGTAAGCGTTAAGGGTTTGATCGGCAAGATTCCCCGCGAGGTACTCATAATAGCCCTGCGCGCCGATCATGGCGGCGTTATCGCCGCAAAGGGACAAGGGGGGCAGGCAGAGGCGCACACCGCGTTTTTCACATTCCCGCGTCAGGTCGCCTCGGATGCGGGAGTTCGCCGCCACGCCGCCCGCGACGGCGAGGATCGTTCTGCCGGTCTTCTCAAGCGCCGCCACAGTACGCGGGATCAGCATGGCGCTGACCGAGGCGGAAAAGCTTGCGCACAGATCGGGAATATTGATCTCCTCCCCCTTCTGCCGCGTGTTATGGATCAGGTTGACCGCTGCCGTTTTCAGCCCCGAGAAGGACATATCCAAGGGATTGCCCGAGAGCTTCGGGTGCGGCATCGGATAGCGTGTCTCGTCGCCGCCCTGTGCCGCCTTGTCCAGCGCAGCGCCGCCGGGATAGGGCATATCCAGCATTCTTGCAACCTTGTCAAAGCACTCCCCTGCCGCGTCGTCCCGCGTGCCGCCGAGGATCTCCATCTCGCAGTAGTCCTTGACATCGACCAGCATCGTATGTCCGCCCGAGACGACGAGGCACAAAAACGGCGGCTTCAAATCAGGATACGCGATGTAATTCGCGGCGATATGCCCGCGGATATGGTGGACGGGGATGAGCGGCTTATCCAGCGCCAACGCCGCCGCCTTTGCGAAATTCACGCCCACGAGCAGCGCGCCGATCAGTCCCGGGGCATAGGTCACGGCAACCGCGTCGATCTCACTGCGGGTGATCCTTGCCTCGGAAAGCGCCTGCTCCGCAAGTCCGTAAATCGCCTCAATGTGCTTTCTCGATGCGATCTCCGGCACAACGCCGCCGTAAATGCGGTGCAGCGGCACCTGCGAGGCAATGCAGTCCGTCAGCACCTCGCGTCCGTCGCGCACAAGGGCGACCGCCGTCTCGTCGCAGGAGGATTCAATTGACAGTATCAGCATCGGTTAGCTCCTTTCTAAGGATCAGCGCGTCCTCCGTTGGGTTTACATAATATTTCGGGCGCCTTCCGACCTCGGCAAAGCCAAGGCTTTGGTAGAGGCTTCTTGCGGGAAGATTCCCGACGCGCACCTCTAAAAACAGCGCGGTCATGCCTCGGCTGCGCAATTCGGCGATCAGTTGCGTCATCAGTTTCCTCCCGATGCCCTTTTTTCGGCAGTCGGGCGCAACGGCAAGGTTCATCACATCCGCCTCGGGGGGAACCGACTGCGAGCCGACATAGCCGATTACCCTGCCGTTCTCCTCAGCGACGAGCCAAAGGCTGAGGGGATTGGATAGCTCCGAACGGACGGAATTCTCGCTCCACGGGTCGGAAAAGCACAGCTGTTCCAGCGCCGCGATCTGCGCAATATGCGATTCATGCATCGGAACGATCATTTTGCGTCATACCAGCTTTCGCCCATTTTTGCCTCGGCGACGAGCGGCACCGAGAGCTTGACGGCGTTCTCCATCTCGCGCGTGACAATGTCCATCACGCTCTGCGCCTCAAAGGCGGGGCATTCCACAATCAGCTCGTCATGCACCTGCAGGATCAGCCGCGCCTGTAACGCCTCCTGCTCCAGCGCGGCAAACACACGCACCATCGCCAGCTTGATAATGTCCGCCGCCGTACCCTGAATGGGTGTGTTTAAAGCGATACGCTCCGCGCCGGAGCGGACATTGAAATTGCTGCTTGTGATCTCGGGAATTCTGCGGCGGCGTCCGAACATCGTCTCAACATAGCCCTGCTTACGGGCAGTCTCGACGATATTGTGCATATAGTCCCGCACGCCGCTGTACTTGGTCAGATAGCGGTCAATATAGTCCTTCGCCTCTCTGCGCGTGACGCCGATGTCCTGCGCGAGGGAGAACTCCGATATGCCGTAGACAATGCCGAAGTTGACTGCCTTCGCGTGCCTGCGCATAAGGGGCGTGACTGCCTCGAGCGGCACATTGAACACCTGCGATGCCGTGACCGCGTGAAAGTCCTCGCCGGATCGGAATGCCTCCTGCATCCGCTTGTCGTCCGCGATATGCGCCAAAACACGCAGCTCGATCTGGCTGTAATCCGCGTCAACAAACACCCAGCCCTCGCGTGGGACGAACATCTTGCGAATTTCGCTGCCCAGCTCCGTGCGCACGGGGATATTTTGCAGATTCGGCTCGGTCGAGGACAGGCGTCCCGTCGCCGTAACGAGGTTTTGGAAGGTGGTGTGGATACGCCCGTCGGGAGCGATCTCCTTTTGCAAACCGTCTGCGTAGGTGGATTTGAGCTTGGTCAGCATCCGATAATCCATGATCGCCTGCACAACGGGATGCTTGTCCTTCAGCGCCTCCAAAACCTCTACATTGGTTGAATAGCCGCTCTTGGTCTTTTTCACGGGCGGCAAGCCGAGCTTTTCAAATAACAATTCTCCGAGCTGCTTGGTCGAGTTGATGTTAAATTTCTCTCCGGCAGCCTCGAAAATGAGCGTTTCACAAGCCGCGATTCGGTCGGCAAGCATTGCGCCGAACTGAGAGAGCGCGTCCTTATCCGCCTGCACGCCGTCGTGCTCCATCTCGGCAAGCACGCGGCACAGCGGCAGCTCAATTTCAAAATAGAGCTTGTCCGTCCCCTGCTCCTTCAGCTTCTTCAAAAGCGTCTCATACAACGCCTCGACGGAAGCGGCTTCGCTCATCAAAACGCCGTAAGCCGTTGCGTCCTGCGCAGTCGGCGGCGTAACATGCAGATAGTCTTCCGTGAGTACGGGGAGCGAATACTTGCCCCTCGTCGCATCAAGGAGATAGGCGGCAACGGCGGTGTCAAACACAAAGCCGTCAACGGGAAGCCCCTTTCCCAGCAGTGTGCGCATGAGCGGCTTGCAGTCATGGGTCACCTTGCGGACATTCGCCGTCAGCAGCTCCCGCAGGACGCTTTCAAATGCCTTGTCGAGCTGTTCCCGCGTGTAGAGATACATCATATTCTCCGTCTGCGGCGCATAGACCGCAAAGGCGGAGAAGTCCTCCGCAAAATGCAGAATCACATGTTCCTGTTTTGCAAGCAGCAATGTAAGCTCCCTCGCCCGCGCCTCGGTTTCCACCAACTCGCTGCGGCACTCGCCCACAACTGCGGCGGGCGTTTCAGTAGGCTCATCCTCCTCAAATGCCGCCGAACGCAGGTTATATTTGTCGATCAGCTTCTGAAATTCGAGCTTGGTAAACAGATCATACAGCGCGCGGCGGTCAGGCTGGCGGATCACATTTTCCTCCGGAGAGAATTCGATCGGCGCGTCGCAGCGGATGGTCGCCAGCTCGTAAGACAGATACGCCATCTCTTTGCCGTTTTGGAGCTTTTCAAAGAGCTTTCCCTTCATATTCTGCGGGGTCAGATTCTCATATACGCCGTCCAGCGTGCCGTATTTTTGCAGCAGCTCCTTCGCCGTCTTGGGCCCGACACCCGCGACGCCGGGGATGTTGTCGGAGCTGTCACCCATGAGCGCCTTGAGGTCAATCAGGCGGATCGGCTCCATGCCGTATTCTTCAAAGAAGACCTCCGGCGTATAGTTCTGCGCCAGCGTCTGTCCGCCCTGCGTCCTGACAAGACGGACGGTCACGCAGTCGTTCACAAGCTGCAGGCTGTCGCGGTCCCCCGTGAGGACGACACACTTCCATTCCTGCCCGCAGCAGATGCGGGCGACGGTGCCGATCACATCGTCCGCCTCCCAGCCCTGACACTCATAGATCGGGATATGCATCGCGGCAAGCACCTGCTTCATCACGGGCATTTGCATGGCAAGCTCCTCGGGCATGCCGTGCCGCGTCGCCTTATAGCCGTCATAGCGGACATGACGAAAGGTCGGACCGTGCAGGTCGAAGGCGACACAGAGGGCGTCCGGCGCTTCGTTTTTGACCTCACGCTGCAAAATATTCAAAAAACCGAAGATCGCATTGGTATAAAAGCCCTCGCGGGTTGTCAGCGGACGCACGCCGTAAAAGGCGCGGTTGATCACGCTGTTGCCGTCCAGGATCATCAGTTTCATTTCGTTCCTCCTGTTAAATGCGCTTCCACTTCGCGCCCTGGGGCGTGTCGATAATCTCGATGCCGCGCGCCTTCAATTCGTCGCGAATACGGTCTGCCTCCGCCCAGTTCTTCGCCTTTTTCGCCTCGGCGCGGGCAAACAGCATCGCGTCGATCTCGGGATCGGACTCCTCCTTCGGCTGCGCGTCGCGTACCTTCTCCGCCGCAGAGAGAAGATTCAGTCCGAGCACCTGATCAAAGTCCGCAAAGGCGGCGAGCTTTGTCGCGTCGTTGGTCTTGGCCTTGAGGACGTCATAAAGTGCCGTAACCGCGAGGGATGTATTGAGGTCTCCGTTCAGGGCGGTGACGAAACGCTCCTTCAGCTTGGCAAGCGCCTCCGTCTCGATTTCGCCGCCGTTCGGGTCAAGGGCGGCAATCTTGGCAATCAGCTTTTCATAGGTCACAGCCGCGTTGTCCAAATTCTCCCACGAGAAAACAAGGTTGCGGCGGTAATGGCTTTGCAGGCAGAACAGGCGGTAAACAATGGGGTCATACCCCTTCTCCTCAAGCAGCGAGACGGTCAAAAATTCGCCCTTGGACTTGGACATTTTGCCGCCCTCGGTGTTCAGGTGGTGAACATGGAACCAGTAATTGCACCACTTATGCCCAAGATACGCCTCCGACTGGGCAATCTCGTTGGTATGGTGCGGGAAGGCATTGTCGATGCCGCCGCAGTGGATATCCATATCCTCCCCCAAATGCTTCATGCTGATACACGAGCATTCAATGTGCCAGCCGGGATAGCCGACACCCCACGGGGAATCCCACTTGAGCGCCTGATCCTCAAACTTGGATTTCGTAAACCAGAGAACAAAATCGTTCTTGTTGCGCTTGTTCGTGTCCTCCTCGACGCCCTCACGCACGCCGATAGCTAAATCCTCCTCATTGTGGTCGTTGAAGACATAGTATTTTTCGAGCTTCGAGGTGTCGAAATAGATGTTGCCGCCTGCGGGATAGGCGTAACCCTTTTCCAGCAAGGTCGTGACCATGTGGATATACTCGTCAATGCAGTTCGTTGCAGGCTCCACCACATCCGGCGTCTTGATGTTCAGCTTCGCGCAGTCGGCAAAGAAAGCGTCGGTGTAGAATTTCGCAATCTCCATGACGCTCTTGTGCTCACGCTTGGCGCCCTTAAGCATCTTGTCCTCGCCCGTGTCCGCGTCCGAGGCAAGGTGCCCCACATCGGTGATGTTCATCACGCGCTTGACATGGTAGCCGAGGTAGCGCAGGCTCTTTTCCAGCACATCCTCCATGATATAGCTGCGCAGATTGCCGATATGGGCGTAGTGATAGACCGTCGGACCGCAGGTGTACATTTTGACGATATCGGGATGATTCGGGACAAACAGCTCCTTTTTATGGGTCAGCGAATTGTACAGATACATATTATTTCTCCTCCATTTGTTTTTCAAGCAATTCCACACGTTCATGCAGATAATCCAGCTCTGCGCGGACAGGGTCGGGTGTGTGGATATGGTCTAACTTTTCACCGTTCAGGCGGACAACGCGCCCGGGCACGCCGACCACCGTGGAATTGGCGGGTACCTCCTCCAACACGACGGAATTCGCGGCAATGCGCGCATTGTCTCCGACCTTAAAAGGCCCCAAGACCTTTGCGCCGCAACCGACCATGACATTGTTGCCAAGGGTCGGATGGCGCTTCTCCCTTGCCGCGCCCGTGCCGCCGAGGGTCACGCCCTGATAGAGCAGGCAGTCGTCCCCAACCTCCGCCGTCGCACCGATGACGATGCCCGTGCCGTGGTCAATGACGAGCCGCCGCCCGATCTTTGCCGCCGGGTGAATTTCAACACCCGTTCTGCGGCGCGCAATCTGCGATACCCAACGCCCGATGAATTTCATCCTGTGGGTATAGAACCAGTGCGCGACGCGGTAATACATCACGGCGTGCAGACCGTTATACAGGAAAAATACCTCAAGGTTGCTCCGCGCCGCCGGGTCGTTTCGCCGATAAGCCTCTATTGTCTCTTTTAACCGCATTATTTCGCCTCCAAACCTACCGAAAAAGCCCGCCTCGGAATTGCTTCCAGAGGCGGGCATTGCTCGCGGTTCCACTCTGATTTCTCACTTCTGCCTTAACGCGGCAAACGGGGTCTCCCCTCGCTCCCGAACGCACTTCGCCTGCTTCCCGCCACATCCGCTTTCAGCCGACGACGGATGCTCTCTGCTGCGTTTGTGCAGGCTACTCTTTTCGATCCACGCGATATTCTCATTGCCATTATATTAGCATTTCCGAGGAAATGTGTCAAGCAAAAAAGCACATTTCGCAAAGATTCGCCCCTGTTGGTTGGGGGCATGTCCCCCCCGACCGCAAAGCGGCAGACAGTACGAACTACCATGTTTGTATGCACTCGGTAGTTCCTGCACCGGCGGGGACATGTCCCCGCCCTACGATTGTCATTGTAGACCTCGCAGGCGTAGTGTGTGCAGGCGATTGCAGCCTAACCCTTTTTCTCCACCAGCACATCAAAATTCTTGATGAAGTACTCCACACCGGAGTAGAGGGTGGTGACCGAGATCAGACCGACGATGACCCAGTTGAGGGTTTCGATGAAGCAGACGCCTAAGAGGTCTGCAAAGACGGTCGTGTTGAAAAACAGCATCAGGCACATGCCCGCCATTGTGACGGCAGTCTTGACCTTACCCGACCAGCCTGCCGCAATCACGCGGCCCTTGCCTGCTGCGATCAGGCGCAGACCCGTCACGGCAAATTCGCGCGTCAGAACGATCATCAGCGCCCACGCGGGGAACGCGCCCCACTCGCAGAACATCGCCATCGCCGCAATGACCAGCACCTTATCCGCCAGCGGGTCAAGGAATTTGCCGAGATCGGTCACCTGATTATAGCGGCGGGCGATCTTGCCGTCAATTAAATCAGTCAGGCTCGCAATGGCAAACACCGCCAAGGCGACATACTGCATCACAGTGCCGAACGCCTCCGCAAGATACATACAAACGAGAAAAACAGGAATCAAAAGTACACGCGCCAGCGTGAATTTGGTTGCAGTCGTCATCGCTCAATCCTCCTCGGAAATTCCCACAAGGTCGCCGTCGGATACACCCGTGATCTTTACCTGCACAAAGCTGCCGGGGCGCACCGTTTTCTCACTGTCAAAGACAACTCTGCCGTCAATGTCCGGCGAATCGGCATAGGTTCTGCCGAAATACTGTTCTGTCTCGGGATCATAGCCCTCGCAGAGCACCTCCATCGTCGTGCCGAGACGCGCCTCGTTATAGGCGTCCATAACGCGCGATTGCAGCTCGGAGACAATCTCCGCGCGGCGGACGGCGGTCTCCTCGTCGGGATGCTCCATTCTTGCCGCAGCCGTTCCCTCCTCGGGAGAGAAAGCGAACGCGCCGACGCGCTCCAACTTATATTCACGCAGCCAGTCGCACAACTCCTCAAATTCCGCCTCTCCTTCACCGGGAAGCCCCGTAATGAGGCTGGTGCGAATGACGGCATTGGGAATCTTCTTGCGAATCTTTGCAAACAGCGCGCAAAGCTCCGCCTTGGTACCCCGGCGATTCATCTTTTTGAGGATTGTATCGTTGACGTGCTGGATGGGAATATCCATATACTTGACGATCTTCGGTTCGGACGCAATGACCTCCAGCAGCTCGTCGGTCAGCTCGTCGGGATAGAGATAATGCACACGCACCCAATGCAGCTTTTCAATCCTGCAAAGCTCCCGCAGAAGCTCAGGCAGCTTCCGCTCACCATAAAGATCAATGCCGTAGCGGCTGGTATCCTGCGCGACGACGATCAGCTCCTTCACGCCGTCCTCCGCCAGCATCCGCGCCTCGTAAAGGCAGTCGTCCATCGTGCGGCTGCGGTATTTGCCGCGCAGGGACGGAATGACACAGTAGGAGCAGCGGTTGTCGCAGCCCTCCGCGATTTTTAAATAGGCGTAATACTCCGGCGTGGTCAGAATGCGGCCCGCCTCGCTCATCGGCGCGTGGATGTCGCCGAATTCGCTGACAGTCTCGCCGCCGAGCAGCCGCTCCACAACAGAAACGATATCGTCATAGCTGCCCGTGCCGAGTACACCGTCCACTTCGGGCATTTCAGTCAGGATCTCGTCCTGATAGCGCTGCGAGAGGCAGCCGGTGACGAGGATCTTTCCGATCACACCCGCCGCCTTCAATTCTCCCATGGCAAGAATATTGTCGATTGCCTCGCTCTTGGCAGAGTCAATAAAGCCGCAGGTGTTGATAATGACAACATCCGCACCCTCTACCGTGGGCAAGATCTCATAGCCCGCCTCCCGCAGGAGATACATCATCTGCTCCGCGTTGACCTGATTTTTCGCGCAGCCGAGGGAGATCATCCCGATGCTTTTGCTCATAAACCTAATTTCCTTTCTTCATTCCTCGAAGAATTCTTCCTCCGACGCATAGCGGGAAAGCGCGCGTCGAATGTCCTCCCATGAATGTCCCCGCCGCAAGAGCGCGTCCGTTGCGCGTTTGATCTCCGCGCGGTCGGGAGTCTTTCCGCCAAAGCGGCGCTGTAAAAATAAGTCGATGGCATCGTCCTGCGGCGGAAGCTGCTCCAGCGCCTCGTCCCACAGCTCCCTTGGAACCCGCTTTTCATAGAGCATTTGACGGATCCGCGCCGCGCCGTAGCCCCTTGCCGCGCCGCTTCGAACGATCTGCGCGGCAGTCTGGCGGTCGTCCAGCAGATGCAGCTCATCAAGCCACTGCACCGCCTGCGCCGCGTGTTCCTCCGTCTCGCCCTTCTGCACGAGGCGGCGCTGCAGCTCCGTTTTGGTGACCGAAGCCGCCGAGACGATGCGCACCGCGCGCTCCTTTGCGGAAGCCGCGCCGCAGGTCTCTTTGATTGCGTCCATTGCCGTGTCGGGCAGCTCCATGCCGGCATACAAGCCCAGCTCCGCGATGGCGGCGGGCAAGATCAGCAGACTTTCACCGTTGTCAAAGCGGACGCGCAGCTTCCCCTGCGGGGAGCGGGTCTGCTCGATTGTCTCAACCCTCATCAAAATCCTCGGCGGAGATGTCTACCGCCTTGGTCGCCGGCGCAGTGGGTCTTTTTGTACGCGCGCTTTGCAGCTCCGCAAGATGCTCGCGCACTTTCTTTTCCAATTCGTCCGCAAGCTCCGGATGCTCGGCGATATACTGCTTGGCATTGTCGCGTCCCTGTCCGATGCGCTCGTCGCCGATGGAGAACCAACTGCCGCTCTTGTTGACCAGCTCCAGCTCCACCGCCATATCCAAAAGCTCACCGAATTTGGAGATACCCTCACCGTACATGATATCAAACACCGCCTCACGGAAGGGAGGCGCAACCTTATTTTTAATCACCTTGACGCGGGTACGGTTGCCGATGATTGTGCCGCCGTCCTTGATCGCCTCGACCTTACGCACATCAAGGCGGACGGAGGCATAGAACTTCAACGCGTTGCCGCCCGTGGTCGTCTCGGGGTTGCCGTACATCACGCCGATCTTCATACGCAGCTGGTTGATGAAAATGACGATGCAGTTGGTCTTCGCGATGGTACCGGCAAGCTTCCGCAATGCCTGCGACATCAGGCGCGCCTGCAAGCCGACAAACGCGTCGCCCATCTCGCCCTCAATCTCCTGCCGCGGCACAAGGGCTGCGACGGAGTCCACAACAACGACATCAATCGCGCCGGAGCGGACAAGCGCATCCGTGATTTCCAGCGCCTGCTCGCCCGTGTCGGGTTGAGAGACAAGCATGGAATCTATGTCCACGCCGATCGCCTCTGCATAGGTCGGGTCGAGCGCGTGCTCCGCGTCCACAAAGGCGACCTCGCCGCCGCGCTTCTGCGCCTCGGCAACAACGTGCAAAGCCAGCGTCGTCTTGCCGGAGGATTCCGGGCCGTAAATCTCAACGATTCTGCCCCTCGGAAGACCGCCGATGCCGAGGGCGGCATCCAGCGCCAACGAGCCGGTCGGGATCGCGTCGATATTCATCTCCGGGCGGTCGCCCAAACGCATAACCGAGCCTTTGCCGAAATTTTTCTCGATCTGATGCAGGGCGGTTTCCAGCGCTTTTTTCTTATCCTCCGCAGGTGCGGGAGCTTCATAAGTCGATTTCTTCTGTGCCATGATCAATCTTCCTCTCTTTTTTGGGCAAGTACCGCCCTTGTAATATCCGCAGTGTCTTTTCTAAGCTCTAATACCTCATAGCCACCGCACTCTAAAAGCGCACAGACGGCATTCTCCTGCCCCATGCCGAATTCAAAGCACAGATAGCCGTTTCCGCGCAGGGCAGGCGTAAAGTTTCGAATGATCGCGCGATAGAAATCCAACCCATCCTCGCCGCCGTCAAGCGCAAGATGCGGCTCAAAATCCCGGACGGAGGGGTCGAGCGTCTTCATCTCCTCACTCGTCACATAGGGCGGATTGGCAACGATCAGGTCAAAGGTTCCCAAAAACTCCTGCGCGGGCTTCTTCACATCAATGGGCACGCATTTGACCCGCGCGGCAAGCTTGAGATCCTGCGCATTGCGCCGCGCCACCCGCAACGCTGCCTGCGAGATATCTCCCAGCGTCACACGGGCGTCCTTGACGCGCTTCGCAATCGCAAGCCCGATGCAGCCGCTGCCCGTGCAGAGATCCAAAATGCGCGGATTCTGCTCCAAAAACAGCGCCTTTTTGATGGCAAGCTCCGTCACAACGGTGGTATCGTCGCGCGGGATCAGCACATCGGGCGTGACGGTCAGGGTCATGTCGTAAAAGTCCCACTGCCCCAAGATATAGGGCATCGGTTCGCCCTTGACATAGCGCTGCACAAAGGACTCTGCAAGTTCGCAGACCTCCTGTGAAGCGTACAGCTCCCGATCCGCGATCATCTGCTCCGCCGTCTTGCCCGAGGCGGCGCAGATCAGCTCACGGGCGATATTCGAGGCAAACTGCCCTTCCTTTGGCAGCAGTGCTTTGCGCGCGTCCAAATACAGATCCGCGTATTTTTTTACCATTTGTCACTGCCCTCCTGTTCCGGCAACACCTGCGTCAGCGCCTCAATGCCGACCTCAATCATGGAATCGTCCGGCTCATTCGTTGTTAAGTATTGCAGCCACATGCCCGGCGCGGACAGCGCACGCGTCAGCCAGTTGTCATAGCGTCCGACCAAGCGGTTGAACTCATAGCTGATGCCGACCACGATGGGCAGAAGCAGCAGCTTGAGCACCACGCGCACCAAGGCGTTTAAAACAGCGGAATCAAATTCGGGCGTGATCGGCTGCAGCAGCACGGAGGCAACCGAGAACACCAGAATCGAAATCATGATAACAACAAAGAGGAAGCTCGTGCCGCAGCGCGGGTGCAGGCGGGTCTGGGCGCGCACATTTTCGACCGTCAGCGGCAGCTTTGCCTCATAGCAGCGAATGGTCTTATGCTCCGCGCCGTGATAGGAGAACACGCGCTTCATGTCCTTCATCATTGAAATCAGGAACATATACAAAAGTAAAATTGCGATACGGATGGCACCCTCAATCAAATTGCGCACGATCACCTGATCGGGAAGCCAGCGGTTGATAAAGGAACCGATCAGGGACGGCAGAACAATGAACAGCCCGACGGAAAGCGCGATGCCAAGCACCACAGCAACCGTAACAAGAACGCTCTGCGCTTTTTCAGAGGAGAGCTTCTTTTCCAGCCATGCATCGAGTTTTGACTGTTTTTCCGCAGAGTCTTCCTCTTCATCTACGAAAAAGTCCGCAGAATACATCAGCGCGGTCACGCCGGATTTCATGGATGCGCAGAAGTTGAACACACCGCGCACAAAGGGAATCCGCTTCACACTGTGTTTTTTTACCGGCTTGCGCGGCTCGACCTTGGTATGGATGCCGTCCTTCGCGCGCACCACCGTCGAGCACTTCTCGGGACCCATCATCATAATGCCCTCGATCAGTGCCTGACCGCCGATCATTGTTTTAAATTTTTCATTGCTTACTTTCTTTGCCATGGCTGTCCTTTCTATCGCTCTGCCACAGGCAGGGAGATGGTCACAAGCGTGCCGCCGCCCTCGGCGTTTGACAGCTCCAGCGTGCCGTTATGCATGGAGACAATCTCCTCGCAGACGGCAAGTCCAATGCCGCTGCCGCGCGCTTTGCTCGTGCCCTTATAAAATTTCTTTTTGACAAGAGGAAGCTCCTCCTCGGGAATACCCGGCCCGAAATCTCGGATACGCACGACGACGAAATCCCCTTCGCGGCGCATCTCCGCCGTGATCTTGCCACCCTCGCCGCCGTGCTTTGCCGCGTTGTCGAGAATGTTTAAGAAAACCTGCCGCATTCGAGATGGGTCGCAGGGAATCTCCGGGATTTCCTCCTCGTTTTCCAAATATACAAGCTCGATGTTCTCTTGTTTCAGACGAGAGCCGTACATAAACACCGTGTCTTCAAACTCGGCGCGGATATCGCTCAGCGTCACATTCAGCGTAAATCGCCCATCCTGCATCCGCGTAAATTCCAGCAGCTCCTCAACCATACCGGTCAATCGCCGCGATTCCCGCAGGATGATATTCAAACCGCGCTTAGCTTCGGTGGAATCCACGCTGCCGCCCGCCGATAGGAGGGTTTCGCTCCAGCCGCTGATCGCCGTCAGAGGTGTGCGCAGCTCATGGGACACCGAGGATATAAACTCCGACTGCATTTTCTCCGACTGACTGATCTTGTTGGACATATCGTTGATTGTATCGGCAAGCTCACCGATCTCGTCATCGAACTGCCGCTGAATCTGCACGCCGTAGCCGCCCGAGGCGATGCGCTTTGCTGTCGCGGTAATCTCCGAGACCGGCACGAGGATGGATTTGAGATAGTATCTGCCGCTGATATAGACAATCAGCATCACCAGCATACCGACCAGCACAATGATCAGGCTGAACACCATGATCTGGCGATCCACGCGGGAAAGGCTCGTCACATACCGCAGCACGCCGATGACCTCACCGTTGGAATAGATCAGCGGGCTGGACACCGCCATAATGCGTTCCCCCGTGGCAGGATTCTCCCCCGTGAAGGAGCTGATCTGCTTCGTTTCAATCGCCTCGGTGATGTCGCTCGTCACAGATGCCTCAGTGGAAAGCGGCCCGTAGGAGGATGCCACGATGCGGTAATTCGTGTTGATGAATTGCAGCTCCATAATGTCCTTTGCTTCGAAGGTCTGCGTAAACCTTGCGCAGGAATGATAATACTCGTTGTAGCTCTTGCCGATGTAGGTCTCAAAGAAGCTCGTACTTGCGCGCGCCTTTGCCTCCAAGCCCGCCTCCATACTGGAGTAGTAATACGCGGCGACGGTAACGGAAAGTGCGGTGACGCATAAAAGCACCAGTGCAAGCACGATGCTCAGGGTGTTGCGCAGCCAGCGCCGCTGCAAGCCCTTTCCCCTTTTCATGCCATCTGCCTCCGGCATTACAGCCCCCACTTATAGCCAAAGCCCCAGACCGTCGTGATATAGGTCGGGTTCGCGGTATTGTCCTCAATTTTAATACGCAGGCGGCGGATGTTGACATCGACAATTTTCAATTCGCCGTCATAGTCTCTGCCCCAGACCGACGTCAAAATGTCCTCACGCGAGAGCGCACGTCCGGGATTCTGCATAAAGAGCTGGATGATGGCATATTCCACCTGCGTCAGCTTGATGCGTCTGCCGTCCTTTTCCAGCGTGCGGTTGCGGATGTTGAGCGTGAACGGCTCATGGACAATGATCTCCGGATCGGATTCCGTGCTGCCGCCGACTCTGCGGTAAAGCGCGTCGATGCGCGCGGTCAGCTCGGCTGGCGAAAAGGGCTTTGTCACATAATCGTCCGCACCCGTCATAAGTCCCGTCACCTTGTCCATCTCCTGCGTCCGCGCCGTCAGCATGATAATGCCGATGGTCTTATTGGTCGCGCGGATATTGCGGCAGACCTCAAAGCCGTCGATATCGGGCAGCATAATGTCGAGGATCGCCACGCCGACATCCGGATTCTCCTTCAGCCGTTCCAGTGCCTCCATGCCCGTGCCTGCCTCAATCGGGTCATAGCCCGCCCGCTTCAAATTGATCACCACAAAGCTGCGGATGCTGACCTCGTCCTCCAATATCAGTACCTTTTTCATTTTCATATCCTCCTCGGCATTTTCCGCCGTTGCTTTTTTATTCTGTTTCGCCCGTCTTCCAATCCACGCGGATGAAGTGGAACATATTCTGTAACGATTCAAAATCAAGCCGTTTCGTATCCGCAATCGCGCAGAGGTAGATCTGATCGCCCTTTTCCGTCAGCTTCTGCCAACTGCCCTCCTGCAGCATCTGCGCGGCATCATCTCCGCTGACGGCAGTCAGGGAAAACAGTTCCGTCGCGCCGTTCTCGTCCACAAGCAAAAAGCGGTAACCCAGCGTCGTGCCATACACCGCGGCGCGCGAGACGGCAAGGCGCTCCTCCCACTGCTGCGGGATCTCAAGATACCAGCCGCCCGAATAGTTGTGATAGGTCAGGCATTTGATCCGCTCCGTCCCGTCGGGATAGAGATTGTACCAGCAGATCAGCGAGCGATTCTTCGAGGTCTCATCGTCCTCTATCTCCCGCATAGCGATCAAACGCGGCAGCTCGATCAAGCCGTCGGAATCAATATCATTGCTGTAAACATAGTAATCGCGGACGGTTTTTACGCCTGTAGCATTCTCCTCGGTCAGCGTCAAATTGACAAACTCCCCGCCGCGCAAACCGAAAATATCGGTGACAATCGTCCCCTCGCCGAATTCCGAGGCAACAAAGACCGCCGGTACCGACTCGCACATTTTACCGGTGATGATGCGCCGCACCGCCGTGACGGCAGTCGTCATGCTCGCTTCGCGTTCCCGCAGGAGCTGATCTTCCTTCCAGTGGTAGTATTCCGCAACGCCGTGCTGCTCGGTATCCGCACGCAGGAGCACAAGATCGCGGTTGCCGTCCTCGTTGAGATCCGCCGTGATAAACTCCGAGTAATTCGCCGTCAAAAGCTCCTGCAAAGCGTCGCCGCGCAAGGCATACACGCCGAGGGTCTGCGCCACCTGGTCACTGATCTGTCTGCCGATGACCAGTTCATTTCCCGCGGTACCGTCGATCTGCACATATTCCACATGGTCAAAGCTGCTGCCTGCAAAATCGACCTTTGCAATCAGCGAATACTTTCCCTCACGTTTACCGAATACGCAAACGGAGAGGGGTGTGCTGCCCGTTGTTTTGAGATAGACGACAGCTTCGTCCCTCCCGTCTCCGTCAAGATCCGCCAACTGCACCGACTGCTGGTTGTCTCCCGCTGTCGGCGGGCAGTAAGAAGCGCCCTCAGGCATTGCCTCTTCAATGGCGCTTTGCAGCTCGTAATAGTCTGATGACTGTTTCGGAATCGCGTAGAGATTTTCCGCAGGCTCGAGAAAGCAGCCGGTGAGCGAAACGAGCAGGGTGAACAGCAGGGCAAACAGTATCATACGTTTCATCACGGTGCCTCCTCCCCATTGTAATTGCTTCGCATATTATATCATAGGTCGTAACAAAAGTGTAGCCTGTTTGTTAAAATTATTTCAGTACCACACTGTTTTCTCCCAGCAGTGCGCGCAATTCTGTTAACATATCCTCGCGCACGGAGCAGGTCGTACCGCGCCGCACGCCGCTGTCGGCATAATAGAGCACGGCTTGCAGGCTGCCCGGGAACATATTGAGGATCGCGCGGGTCTTACGGTCGGCAAGGCAGCCCTCCGACGGTAGCTTCAGGTAGAGCTTCTGCGGCTCCCTCCGCGCCACATCGGTCAGCAGGCGCGCCTCATTGACAACCATCTGCGGTGCCTTTTCATCACGCACGGAGAGCCTTCCCTCAACAACAACGGGCGTGTTTTCCTTCAGATAGTTTCCGCATTTTGCGATCACATTAGAAAAGACCAGAAGCTCGATAGATGCGGTGTCATCCTCCAAGGTCACATACGCCATCATGGAGTTGTTGCGCGTTGTTTTCATGCGCACAGTCTCAATGATTCCGGCAATGCGGGTGATCTGCTCGTCGCGGAAAACGCCGTCCGCAGTTTCAAAGGACTGTAAAATCCGCAGGATCGGCACAACGCCGCTGCCCTTGAGCTGCTTGCGGTATTCGTCCATCGGGTGTCCGGAGAGGTACAATCCGATGGTCTCCTTTTCCATCTGCATCAGCTCGTTTTTCGGAAGCTCCGCAAGCTTCGGAACCTCAACGAGAGCCTTGTGCTCCTCTCCGCCGCCGAGCATATCAAACAGTTGCAGCTGCCCTGCAATGTTCTTCTTTTTGCTGTTTGCGACGGAATCCATGATGTCTTCATAGCAGTAAAGCATCTGCGCGCGGTTCAGCCCGAGGCAGTCCATTGCCCCGCACTTGATCAGGTTTTCCACTGCGCGTTTGTTCAGGTCGGATTCCTGCATCCGCTCGATAAAATTCTGAAGGGAGGTAAATTCTCCGTTCTTCTCGCGCTCGGCAACCATCTGGCGCAGAAGTCCGCGTCCGATATTCTTCACCGCACCGAGTCCGAAGCGGATGCCCTCCGGCTCGACGGTAAACTTGTCCTCCGAGCGGTTGATATCGGGGTGCAGCAGGGCGATGCCCATCTCACGGCACTCGGCGATATAGCCGACCGCCTTGTCGGTGTTGTCCAGCACGCTCGTCAGCAGCGCCGCCATATACTCCTTCGGATAGTGACATTTTAAATACGCCGTCTCATAGGTCACTTTGGCGTAGCACACCGCGTGTGCCTTGTTAAAGGCGTAATTCGCGAAGTCCAAAATATCCTTGTAGATGGTCTGCGCCGCCGCCTCCGGCACACCGTTTGCGATTGCGCCGGGAATACCGCGCTCGCTGTCGCCGTAGACAAACGCCTTTTGCTCGGCGAGAATGACCTTCTCCTTCTTCTTCGAGATGGCGCGGCGCATATTGTCCGCCTGCCCCAAGCTGTAGCCGCCGAGCTTGCGGAAGATCTCAATCACCTGCTCCTGATAGACAATACAGCCGTAGGTGACGGAGAGAATCGGTTCCAGCTGCGGGCAGAGATAGGTGATCTTCTCCGGATGCAGCTTGTTGTCGATAAATCGGGGGATCGAGTCCATCGGGCCCGGGCGGTAAAGCGCGACGATTGCCGTCAAATCTTCGATGGACTGCGGCTTCATATTGACGCACACGCCGGTAATGCCCGCAGATTCGAGCTGGAAGACGCCCGCCGTTCTCCCCTCGGAGAGCATGGCGAAGCTCTCCGGATCATCCTCACGCACCGTTTTCAGGTCAAAGTCCGGATGGTGTCTGCGGATTTGCTGCTCCGCGTCCTCAATGATCGTCAGGTTGCGCAGACCGAGGAAGTCCATTTTGAGAAGTCCCAGCTCCTCAATCGTCGTCATGGTAAACTGCGTGACGATGGTATCGTCGTTGCGCGCCAAGGGCACATAGTCGCAGACGGGATCCTTCGTAATAACCACGCCCGCCGCGTGGGTCGAGGTGTTGCGCGGCATACCCTCCAGCGCCCGCGCGGTATCAACGAGCTTTTTCACGCGCTCGTCGCCGTCATACATTTGCTTGAGCTGCGGCGAGACCTTCAGCGCCTCGTCGAGCGTCATGTGCAGCGTCGTGGGGATGAGCTTTGCCACGGCATCCGTCTCGGCGTAGGTGAAATTCAGCACTCTGCCGACATCGCGGATCGCCGCGCGCGCCGCCATCGTGCCGAAGGTGACGATCTGCGCCACGCGATCCTTACCGTACTTGCGCATGACATAGTCAATGACCTCACCACGCCGTGCCTGACAGAAATCGGTGTCAAAATCGGGCATACTGACACGCTCGGGATTCAAAAAGCGCTCAAAAATGAGGCTGTATTTCATCGGGTCCATCTCGGTGATGTGCATACAGTACGCCGCGATGGACGCCGCGCCCGAGCCTCTGCCGGGGCCCACCGGAATTCCCTCATGCTTCGCCCAGAGAATGAAATCCGCCACGATGAGGTAGTAATCCACATAGCCCATCGTCTCAATGACATTCATCTCGTAATCCAAGCGTTTGCGGTATTCAGGCGGCTGCTCCGGATAGCGCGCGCGGAAGCCCTCCTCGCACAGCCTGCGGAAATAGGTCAGGGAGTCCGAGCCGTCGGGCGGCACATACTCGGGCAGATGATAGTGATTGAATTCAAATTCCACATTGCAGCGGTCGGCAATGCGCTGCGTGTTCTCCAGCGCCTCGGGCAGATTCGGGAACAGCGCGCGTATCTCGTCCTCAGACTTGATGTAGAACTCCTGCGTCTCAAAGCGCATCCGGTTCGGGTCGTCCACGGTCTTGCCCATTTGGATGCACATCAGAACATCCTGAATGTAGCTGTCCTCCCGCGTTAAATAGTGCGCGTCGTTCGTCACGACGAGCGGCAGTCCCGTCTCCTTCGCGATCTGCAAAATGCCGCGGTTGACCTCCGCCTGTTCCGGGATGCCGTGATCCTGCAATTCCAAAAAGAAATTGTTTTCGCCGAAAATCTCAGAAAATTCCAGCGCAAGCTGTTTTGCACCCTCGTAGTCGCGCATTCGCAGCCTGCGCGGAATACCGCCGGCAAGGCAGGCGGACAGCGCGATAATTCCCTCAGAATGCTGCCGCAGCAGCGCCATGTCCACCCGCGGCTTGATATAAAAGCCGTCCAAAAAGGCTTTGGACACCATGTAGCTCAGGTTTTTATAGCCCGTCTCGTTCTCGCACAGCAGGACAAGGTGCTGCGCCTCGCTGTCTATATTATGGACGCGGTCGGTCATCGAGCGCGGCGCGACATAGACCTCGCAGCCGATGATCGGCTTGATGCCTGCTGCCTTCGCCGCGCGGTAAAAGTCAATCACGCCGTACATTACCCCGTGATCGGTAATCGCCACGGCATTCTGCCCCAGCTCCGCCACCCGCTTGACGAGCTTTCCAATGCGGCATGCACCGTCGAGCAGGCTGTATTCCGTATGTACATGCAGATGTACAAATGCCATAGCGCTTCCTCCTATTCCGTCTCCTTCGCCGTCGCAAGCAGCTTGCGCATCCGATGGTTGACCGCCGATTTTGTCGCAGGCGGGTCATGCAGCGCCGCAAGCTCACTCAGGGTAGACTCCGGATGCTCAAGCCGCAAAGCGGCAGTCTCCCGCAGCTTTTGCGGCAGTGTCTGCAATATGCCCCGCTCCTCCAGCGTCCGGATCGCGGCAAGCTGCTCCTGCGCCGCCTCTACGGTCTTGTCCACATTGGCGGAGTCGCAGTTGACGCGGCGGTTCGCCTCATTGCGCCACTCCTTCTCAATCTTTGCGGACATCACCGCCATTGCGCTGATCGGCGCACCGATTGCGGTCAAAAAGTCCTCAATAGACTCGCTCTGTTTATAATACAGCACAGAACTGCCCTTCCGCTCCGTCTCCTTCGCCGCAAGCTCCATTTCCAGTAAAAGTGTCCCCGTCTCGCGGCTCGCCTTGAGATGGGTCGTCGAAAGCTCCAAATGATAGCGCTTTTCCGGGTCGGTCACGGAGCCGCCCGCTAAAAACGCTCCCCGCAGGAAGGCACGGCGGCAGCATTCCTTTTCCAAAAGCCCAAAATTCACATGCAGAGAAACGCTGTTCTCCGCCGAAAAGCCGCAAAGCTCAAATACGCGCCGAATTTTCTCCGCATCCGTAAGCAAATAGGTCAATTTCCCCGCCGCGTCCTGCTCCGGCAGCACGTCAAAGCGCACGCCCAGTCCCTTGCGGAAAAGGCGCGGCAGCCGCAGCCCGAAATCGCGGCTCTCCGTGACGATGCGGATGCAGTCGGGCGCAAAGGTGTTCGCGTAGAGCAGCGTTCCCATGCACTCCGCCAGCGCGCAGCAGCTTTTCTCGATCTCGTCTCTGCACAATTCACTTTTCACATTGCCGGAAAACGACATACCGCACCTCCCGATTCTTTTTAACCGCGCTCGATATCGCGGTGATGTAAGCTGACCGTGTGACCTTCTTCGCGCAAGCGCGCCGCCAGCAGTACCGCCGCCGTCACCGAACGATGGCGTCCGCCGGTGCAGCCGACGGCGATCCGAAGCCGCTCACACCCGCGCTTTTCCGCCATTTCTGTCTGCATCGTCATCAGCGTCAGCATGGTCTGTAAATATACCGCGCTGTCCTTATCCTGTAAAATATATTCTCGCACGGGCGCGTCCAAGCCGCTCAGTTCCCGCAAGGCAGGAACCCAATAGGGATTTTCCAAGCAGCGCATATCCAGCACGATATCCGCCTCAAGCAGCCCATACTTATGCCCGAACGAGGTAATTTCAATCCGCATTTTCCGCACCCCAGAGCCGTATCTCCGGTTCCAAACGGACGCCCGTCGCGTCAAATACGCGCTCCTGCACAAGCTTAACCAGCGCCAGCACATCGGCGGCGGACGCGCCCGCTTTGTTCACGATAAAGCCCGCGTGCTTCTCGGACACCGCCGCGCCGCCGACGGAAAGCCCCTTCAGCCCCGCCTGCTCGATCAGCGCTGCGGCATAGCCCTGCTGCGGGCGCTTAAACGTACTTCCTGCCGAGGGCAGCTCCAACGGCTGCGAGGCGCGGCGTTTTTCCGAAAGCTCCTTCATCCGCGCACGGATATCCGCCTCGTTTCCGGGCTGCAACGCAAATTCCGTCCGCACGATCACGCCCTCTAACTTCTGAAACGCGCTCCTCCGATAAGAAAAGCCCTGCTTCTCGCCCTCAAAGATTTCCGTCGTGCCGTCAAGACGCATAAACTCCGTGCGCACCGCGATATCGCACAGTTCGCCGCCGTAAGCGCCCGCATTCATATACACGCCGCCGCCGACCGAGCCGGGGATCCCGTGGGCAAATTCCAGCCCCGAAAGACGGTTCCGCGCCGCAAAATTCGCCGCCTGCGCCAACGTCATGCCCGCCATCGCGGCGATGTGGGTCGGAGAGACCAGCTCCAAGCCCATGAAGGTCTCGCGCGTCACGATCACCAAGCCGCGCACCCCCTCATCCGGCGCAAGAACATTCGTACCGCAGCCGAGGATGCGCGGCACAATCCCCAGTTCCTTAGAAATGCGCAGAATTTCCGACAGCTCCTCCCGCCTGCGCGGGAAGACCATCCATTCGGCAGGGCCGCCGATACGGAAGGAGGTATGTTTGGCAAGCAGCTCCTCCTCAGCGATTTCAAACGCAGGCAGCACCTGCGAAAGCCGTTTTTTCAGTTCCGACATGCGATCCATCGTCTTCCTCCTGTCCATTCACACATCATGCGCCTACTCTTCCATTTTATCCTTCATAGTATAACACATCTCTCCCCTTGTGGCAACGAAAAACGCAAAAAATACCGCCGCCCAAGACGATCTTCGTCTCAGGCAGCGATTTTCAGTCACAAGCTTAAGCGTAAAACGCAGGCTATCGTTGTCATTGCGAACCCAGTGCGCACACCGGGTGTGGCAATCTAATGGGACATTATTTATTGATCGCAGGCAAGGAACAGCATCGAAAGTGGATAGATTGCCACGTCGCTTCGCTCCTCGCAATGACATACGTCTTTCCACTCGTTCTTAAGTTCGTGATATTGGGACATATCCCCGATCTACACAGAGGGACACAAAACTCAGAAGCTCTGTCCCGTATGCTCGTCAAAATGGCGGTTAATCTGCTCAGTGAATTCCGCAGCCGCGTTGTAGCCCATCTTTTTCTGACGGTTGTTCATCGCGGCAACCTCCAAAATAACCGCGAGATTTCTGCCCGGCTTGATGGGGATCGTAATGGCGGGCACCTTTACGCCGAGCAGGTCCATATACTGCTCCTCCAAGCCGAGACGGTCATAGATCTGTTCGCTCGACCACGGGACAATGTTGATGACAAGGTTGATCGCCGTCTCTTTTTTGATCGCCGCCATGCCGAAGAGCTTCGCCACATTAATCACGCCGATGCCGCGAATTTCGATGTAGTTGCGGATCAATTCGGGCGAGGTGCCCATGAGCGTATTGTCCGCGATCTTACGGATATCCACCGCATCGTCGGCAATCAGGCGGTGTCCGCGTTTCAGCAGCTCCGCCGCCGCCTCACTCTTGCCGATGCCGCTCTCGCCCATGAGGAGCAACCCCTCACCGTAGACCTCAACGAGGACGCCGTGGCGCGAGATACGCGGCGCGAGGGCATTCTTCAAATAAGTAATCAGCGTGGAGACAACATAGGTCGTCGATTCCATGCAGCGCAGGATTGTCACATCCTTTTCCCGCGCCATTTCCAAGCATTCCTCGGGCGGCTCGATATTGCGCGCAAAGATCAGAGCAGGAATCTTATAGGAGAACAGCTCTCCGAAAATTTCGCGCTTTCGTTCCGAGGAGAGTGTGTTCATGTAGGCAGACTCGACATTGCCGATCACCTGCACACGCAGCGGCTCAAAATGGTTAAAGAAGCCCGTCATCTGCAAGCCGGGGCGCGAAACCTCCTCGCCCATGATCTGCACGCGGTCAAAGTCCGTCGATGCGTAGGTCACGGTCAGGTGGAATTCCTCCACCACGGTTTTCAGCGGCACGCTGTAGGAATTCATAGGCATAATACGACCCTCCGAAGGTTTTCTTTTCCATATTATAGACGATTTCCCATGCTTGTGCAACCGTTCTCGAAAAAAATATTATTTTTTGTAAAATTTCTCTTGCTTTTCCGCCGAAACTCTGCTAATATCCCGAATTTGACAGTAAACAGAAGCAGGAAGGCCCGCAAACCGTTGGAACA
>JBJDYD010000161.1:0-5811 GCA_051867015.1 Faecousia sp.
CCGAGCCCGTAGTGGACTTTCACCACCAAGTCATTGCCCATGCCGGGCACACAATGAAAGACCCTGCCGAGATTTCCGGCAGGGTTTTTCATTTCTTATTGCATCAGTTCACAGACAAGATCCGTATAAGCGGTCGGATCCTCGATCGGAAGATTTGCCATCACAAGCCCCTGACAATACAGGAGCTCCGCATACTTCTTTGCCTTCTCCGCATCGTCCTCCATGTGCGCCTTTAAGGCAAGCAGCGCAGGATGCGCCGGATTGACCTCCAAAATTCTGCCGCAATGGTAATCGGAATTCGGATCAAGCGTGCGGAAATACTTCTCCATTTCAAAGCTCATACCGCCGTCCGGCACCATTGTAACGGGATGCTCGCCGAGATCGGACGAAACGCGTACCTGCGCGACCTTTTCCCCGAGGGTATCCTTGATAAAGTCAATGCAGGGCTTAAACTCCTCGGCTTTTTCTTCTGCCGCTTTCTTCTCCTCGTCGGTGGCGAGATCGAGATCGTCCGTCAGGATATTGCGGAACTCATGCTCCTCAAAGGTATGCAGCGTCTGCGGGATAAACTCATCAACCTGCTCCGTCAACAGCAGCACATCAAAGCCGCGGTCACGCAGCATCTTGGTCTGCGGGAGCTTGGAGAGCTGTTCTGCACTGCTGCCCGTTGCAAAATAAATGTGCTTTTGCGATTCGGGCATCGCCGCGCAGTATTCCTTGAGTGTAACAAGCTTGCCCTCCTTGTCCGAGCGGAACTCGACCAGATCCTGCAACAGCTCCTTGTGCATCCCGTAATCGGAAACAAGACCGTACTTGAGCTGTCTGCCGAAAGCTGCGTAGAACTTCTCATACTTCTCGCGTTCGTTTTCCAGCAGGCGCAGCAGCTCCGCCTTGATTTTCTTTTCGAGGTTGGCGGCGATGGTTTTCAGCTCACGCGTATGCTGCAAAAGCTCACGGCTGATATTCAGGCTCAGATCCTGCGTGTCCACAACGCCGCGCACAAAGCGGAAGTGCTCCGGCAGCAGATCGGCGCAATTCTCCATGATGAGTACGCCCGAGGAATAGAGCTGCAAGCCGTGTTTATAGTCCTTGGTGTAGAAATCATAGGGTGCCTTGCTGGGAATATAGAGCAGCGCTTTGTAGGTCACAGCACCTTCCACGCTGACATGAATCACGCCCGCAGGCGGCTCATAGTCGAAGAACTTCTCGCGGTAGAAGCTCTGATACTCCTCCTCCGTCACGTCTTTTTTATTTTTTTGCCAAAGCGGAACCATTGAATTGAAGGTCTGATCCTCTATGACAGTCTCGTACTTCGGTTCCTTCTGCTCGTCCTGTTCCGCGTTTTCCTCCTCCGGCTCCTCCACGGGGCGCTGCTCCTCGACCTCCATCTTGATCGGGTAGCGGATGTAATCGGAGTATTTCTTAACCAAGCTGCGCAGGCGATAGTCGGACAGATAATCGCTGTAGCGCTCGTCGTCCGTATCCGCTTTCAAATAGAGTGTAATCTCCGTGCCGGCGCTCTCCTTCTCGCAGGGCGTGATTGTGTAGCCGTCCGCGCCGGTGGATTCCCACTGCCACGCCTCCTCCGAGCCATACTTCTTGGAGACAACCGTCACCTTTTCCGCGACCATGAACGCAGAGTAGAAGCCGACACCGAACTGACCGATGATGTCAATGTCGTCCTGTTTTTCCATCTCGGTTTTGAATTGCAGAGAGCCGCTGTGGGCGATTGTGCCGAGGTTTTCCTCCATCTCCTCCTTACTCATGCCGATGCCGTTATCGGAAACGGTCAGCGTCCGCGCCTCCTTGTCGGCGGCAAGGCGGATGACGAAATCGCTGCGGTTCAAACCGACCTTCTCATCCGTCAGCGCCTGATACGCCAGCTTGTCAATGGCGTCCGAGGCATTGGAGATCAACTCGCGTAAAAAGATCTCCTTGTGTGTGTAAATAGAATTGATCATCAAATCCAACAGTCGTTTGGATTCCGCCTTAAATTGTTTCTTTGCCATATTTCTCAGCTTCCTTCGTAAATTTGGCACTCGAAGTGCCTGAGTGCTAATTCATATTATAGCGTCGTTTTTTTGTTTTGCAAGCCCTCGTTACAAATTATTTACACATTTCGCCGTGATCTCCGTTATTTTTCTTCTTTGGCGAAAAACCAAAAACAAGAAATATACACATTGCATAAATCTCTTCAAATTATTTTGTACACTTTGACGGATTTTCCCTTGAGGTTTGCACAAAAAAACGGAAGTATACCATCTTGCATCTTCTCATTTTCCACTGTAAACTTATGCGCGGTTGAAAGGAGGAACGCGTAATGGGAAAAAGCTCCGTAAAAAATCTGACATCCGGTTCGCCGATGAAACTGATTCTCGGCTTTTTGCTCCCGCTGCTCGGCGGTTTACTGTTTCAGCAGCTATATAATATGGTCGATACTCTCGTGGTCGGACGCTACCTCGGCGTAAACGCGCTGGCAGGCGTCGGCTCGACCGGTTCGATCAACTTTTTGGTACTTGGCTTCTGCATCGGCATCTGCAACGGTTTTGTGATCCCCGTAGCGCAAAAATTCGGTGAGGGCGATGAGGACGGTCTTCGCAAGTATGTTGCCAACGGCTTTTGGCTCTCCGCAGTATTCGCAATTGTAATCACCGTCTGTGTCTGCCTTCTCTGTTCGACGATCCTGCATTGGATGGATACGCCGTCGGAAATTTTCAAGGAGGCATACAATTATATCTTTGTGATCTTCCTCGGAATTCCCGTGATAATCCTCTATAATTTGCTCTCGGGCATCATTCGTTCGCTCGGTGATTCCAGAACACCAATCTACTTTCTGATTCTTTCGTCCCTGCTGAATGTTCTGTTTGATATTCTCTCCGTGCGTTTTTTGGATATGGGTGTTGCGGGTCCGGCATGGGCAACCGTGCTCTCGCAGGCGATCTCCGGCATTCTGTGCCTGATCGTGATGTTTCGGCGTTATCCGGTTCTGCGGCTTTCCGGTGACGATCTGAAGCCGCGCAAAGCATATCTGCTCCGTTTGTTCTCAATGGGCGTTCCGATGGGCTTGCAATACTCCATCACCGCCATCGGCACAATCGTCGTGCAGGCAGCCGTCAACGGTCTTGCGGCGAACTATATCGCAGCCGTCACGGTCGGCAATAAGATCAACCAGCTTTTTGCCTGTACCTTTGACGCAATGGGTACAACGATGGCTGTCTACGGTGCGCAGAACTACGGCGCAATGAAGCTGGAACGTCTGCACAAGGGCGTTGCCTCCTGCGGGCTTCTCGCAGTGATCTACTCTCTGCTCGTTTTGCCGATCATGATCTTTTTCGGAACACAGCTTTCGATGCTGTTCATTGATTCTGCCGAGCCGCTTGCCACGCGTTTCGAGATTGCAAAATACGCCAGAGAATTTTTGATTTGCAACGGTGCGTTTTATATCTCTCTCGCTTTTGTGAACATTCTTCGCTTTATGATTCAAGGTCTATCCTTTACCAAGCAGGCGATTTTTGCAGGAATTTTCGAAATGATTGCGCGCTGCAGCTGCGGCTTTTGGCTTGCGGAGCTTTGGGGCTATACCGCGATTTGCTTTGCCAATCCCGCCGCTTGGGTTCTTGCAGATATGTTCCTCGTCCCCGCTTACTTCCACAGTGTGAAAGTGCTGAAGCAGCGCCGCGCACAGAGACAAGCAGAAACAGAATAGATTTTCTTCTTTATTTCTTCAGGAATTTATGTTAAACTATTCAAAAGAAGAAAAATGAGGTGAAGCGAATGATCACTGTCAGCGATCTTGCACTGCAATTCGGTGGCACTTTTCTGTTTCAGCATGTTGATCTGCAATTTACCGCCGGCAACTGCTACGGTGTCATCGGCGCGAACGGCGCGGGTAAGTCAACGTTTTTAAGACTTCTCTCCGGCGAACTGGAGTCCACCAAGGGTGAGATCTCGATCAAGCCCGGGCTTCGCATGTCTGTCTTGAAGCAGAATCAATTTGCCTATGACGAGTATACCGTTTTAGATACCGTTATTATGGGCAACAAGCGCTTATATGACGTGATGAAGCAGAAGGATGCGCTCTATGCAAAGCCGGACTTTTCCGACGAGGACGGTATGCTGGCATCCGAGCTGGAGATTGAGTTTGCAGAGCTGAACGGCTGGGAGGCGGAGTCCGACGCAAGCCGCATTCTGCAGGGCTTGGGCATCCCCGTGGAGCTGCATGGGGACAAAATGGCGGATACCGACGGCAGGCTGAAGGTCAAGGTGCTGCTGGCGCAAGCGCTCTTCGGCGACCCTGATATCATCCTGCTGGATGAGCCGACCAACAATCTCGATATTGAGTCAATCAATTGGCTCGAAAACTTCATTCTCGACTATGAGGACAAGGGCATGGTCATTGTCGTCAGCCATGACCGCCATTTTCTCAACACCGTCTGCACGCATATCGTCGACATTGACTACGGCAAGATCAAAATGTATGTCGGCAACTATGACTTCTGGTACGAATCCAGTCAGCTTGTGCAGGCGCTCATCCGAAACAAAAACAAGCGCAACGAGGAAAAGATTGCGGAATTGCAGACCTTTATTTCCCGTTTTGCCGCCAACAAAGCAAAGAGTAAGCAAGCGACTGCTCGCCGCCGTTTGTTGGACAAGCTGACCGTGGAAGAGATGCCTGCCTCCTCCCGCCGTTATCCCTTCGTCGGCTTCACGCGGGAGCGCGAGGTCGGCAAGGATATTCTGTTTGTCACCGAGGTCTCAAAGACGGTGGAGGGCGTCAAGCTCCTTGACAAAGTCTCCTTTATCGTCAATAAAAACGACAAAATTGCCTTTGTCGGCGAGAATGAAGTTGCGCAGACAACGATGTTTAAAATTCTCATGGGCGAACTGGAGGCAGACGAGGGCACGGTCAAATGGGGCGTATCTACCTCGCAGAGCTATTTCCCGAAGGACAATTCCGCTTACTTTGAGGGCTGTACGGATTCCTTGGTGGATTGGCTGCGGCAATTCTCCGCAAAAAAAGACGACGTATATCTGCGCAGCTTCCTCGGCAGGATGCTGTTCTCCGGAGACGATGTTTTTAAACCCGTGAATGTCCTATCCGGCGGTGAAAAGGTGCGCTGCATGCTCTCAAAGATGATGCTTTCCGGCGCAAACGTCCTCCTGCTGGACCAGCCGACCAACCACTTAGATATGGAGTCTATTCAGGCGGTAAACAAGGGCATGATCGCTTTCCCGGGCAATATTCTCTTTGCCAGCCATGACCACGAGCTGCTGCAATCCGTTGCCAACCGTATCATCGAATTCCGTCCCGACGGTTCGATTCTGGACTATATCGGCACCTATGATGATTTCCTCGAGTGGCGGCAAAGCAGAGCCTAACGCCAACGAAATTGAGATAAATCTATGCGTCTCCCGCCCCCTTTGAAAGCAGCAAACGGGGCGGGAACGCATAAGCCGCTTTTTCGCTGTCTTTCTTCCATCGTCGCTGTTTACAATCGGCGGCTCGCCCCAAATGAGCGCCCGATTTAAAAAATTTTCCAAAAATAAAAAAAGTTCTTGCAAAATAGAAACGAGTATGATACTATATTGGGGCGAAATGAATATCCGGGTGTGGCGAAGTTTGGTATCGCGCTTGAATGGGGTTCAAGAGGCCGCTGGTTCGAATCCAGTCACTCGGACCAAAAAAGTCTCTTTTCTTTCGGGAAAAGAGGCTTTTTTCTTTCATTTGCATATATTTCATCATTCGAGTGTTTCAACCTAAATTCCACAAATTTTGACACATACAAAATTATTCTGCATCACATTGAGCAT
>JBJDYD010000162.1:0-8743 GCA_051867015.1 Faecousia sp.
ATCATCTGTCCAATTTCTACCCCCTCTGTGTCCAATTTAAGCTTACCACTTCAGATCATATCAAATATGCTGCAATCGGTCATTCGTTTTGGGTTAATTTGCTGATGTTAGGTAGCGCAGGGCTGCGCGGTAGCCTTCGAAGCCGAGACCTTTGAAGGTTTTTTGGCATGCCATGCCGGCGTAGGAGAGGTGACGGAAGGGTTCGCGGGCATCGACATCGGACAGGTGTACCTCGACGGCAGGGAGGGCAACGGCTTTGAGGGCGTCTAAAATCGCCACGGAGGTATGGGTATAGGCGGCGGGGTTAATCACAATGCCGTCAAATTTGCCGTAGGCTTCCTGAATCCAATCGACTAAGACACCCTCGTGGTTGCTTTGGCGGATATCGACCTCGCAGTTTAGTTCCTCTGCGGATTGGCGGAGGAAGGCTTCCAGCGCGGCGTAGTTTTGTGTGCCGTAAATGGCGGGTTCGCGGAGTCCGAGAAGGTTGAGGTTCGGTCCGTTGAGTACGAGAATTTTCATGGGGTTCTCCTTATGATGAAGATGGGTAGCAGGCAGTCGTGAATTGGGGAGTGCCTGCACGCTGGCTGCTGATAGCCGCCCCTACGCTTGACTTGCGGCTGCCTCTGTAGGGCGGGGACATGTCCCCGCCGACCGCATAAGCGGCGGGCAGTACGGAGAAGCAGGTTTGTACGCAGGCGGTAGTTCCTGCACGCGGGACGCCGAGGACGGCGTCCCCTACGGTGAGGGTGCGATCAAGGCTGTAGGGCGCGGCATCCCTGACGCGCCGACCGCGTCAGCGGCGGGCAGTACAGACGAACGGGTTTGTACGCAGTTGGTAGTTCCTGCATGAGATTGCCACGACCCCGTTGGGGTCTCGCAATGACACGGAGGGAGGTTGGTGTGGAGTTGGGGGTTCCTGCACCGGCGGGGACATGTCCCCGCCCTACAGAGGGTTATAGCATTGCTATGATTTGTTCAGCTGCGGCTGCGGGGGTGGGGGTGTTTTCTATGATATGGTCGGCGAAGCGTTCGTACAGGGGGCGGCGGGCTTCGTAGAGGTCGGTTAGGGCTGTCGATTGGCTGATGGGACGGCCGTCCGTGGGGAGGGACGAGAGCTCGCGCTTGCGCCAGAAAATCACGCCGTTTTGATGCAGCGAGGCGTAGTTTTCCGCTCTTGTGACGCAGCCGCCGCCTGTCGCGATGACGCAGCCGGAGCGCTTGCCCAGGTCTGCCAATACTTCGCTTTCCACCTTGCGGAACGCTGCTTCCCCTTCTTGGGCGAAAAAGGTCGGGATATCACAGCCGAGGCGGTTGACAATCTCCGCGTCCGCGTCGAAAAACGGACGGTGCAGCCGTGCCGCGAGCAGCTTTCCGACCGTGGTCTTGCCGCAGCCGGGCATGCCGATCAGGATGATATTCTGCATTTCTCGGTTAAGTTGACATAATATTTCTTCACAGCGGGAATCGGGGATGGTTTTTCCTGTGAAGCGCTCTGCCGCGCATTTTGCCTGCGCCACGAGCATCGGCAGACCGCCCTCACAGCGAATGCCGCGTTCCTCCGCGTCCAGCAGCAGCCTTGTCCGCGCGGGGTTATAGATGAGGTCGAGGACGCAGCGGCAGTTTGGGAGAAGGTCGAGGTCGATCAAGCGCGCGCCGTTGTTGGGGTACATGCCGACGGGCGTGGCGTTGACGACGAGTGCCGCGTCTGCGTGATTTGCAAGGGTATCATAGGTATTCTCACCCGTTCGGGAGAGGGCAACGACCTTTGCGCCTTGCTCCCGCAGGACGCACTGCACGGTCTGCGACGCGCCGCCGGTGCCCAAGACGAGGGCTTTTTCGCCCGGCTGTATGCCGCCGTTTCTTTGCAGCAGCCACAAAAAGCCGTCAAAATCCGTGTTATCGCCGTAGAGCGTGCCGTCTTGGCGGCGGACAAGGGTATTGACATTGCCGAGTTTTTTTGCCGTTTCGGACAGCGCCGCGCAATAGGGTACGACCGCGCGTTTATAGGGGATCGTCACATTGAGGGCATCAAAGCGGTCGGAGCGGAGAAAGGCGTCCAGCGCTTCGGGGGCAACCTCGAAGAGTTCATAGGAATAGTCCGCCAGCGCCCCGTGAATTTGCGGGGAATAGCTGTGCCCGAGGTGTTCGCCCAATAAGCCGCAGCGCATCAGACGACCTCCGTATAGCTGCCCAAATACTTGAATTCCTCGCAGATCGAGCCGATCTCGCACATGAGCTGGACGAATTCCTCGGAGTAGACCGAGGTCTCCAAATCAAGGTAGAACATGAATTCAAAGTCGCGGTCGGGCAGGGGACGGCTTTCCAGCTTGAGCAGGTTGATGCCGAGGGCGTAGAGGCGCGCCAAGACTTTGTACAGTGCGCCGGGCTTATGGGGCAGGATCATCATAACCGAGGTCTTATCCGCGCCGGGGTAAATTTCGGTATCCTTCGAGATGCACAGGAAGCGGGTGTGATTATTGCCCTCGTCCTGCACGCTGTTCTGCACGACCTTTAAGCCGTACAGCTCCGCGCACATCCGGGAGGAGAGGGCGGCGACGTCTTTGCGGTCGGACATGGCGACGGTCTGCGCGGCGACGGCGGTGTTCTCGCAGCAGGTGATCTTCACATTGCCGAGGGATTTGAGGAAGCCCGCGCACTGGTTGATTGCCTGCTCGTGGGAGAAGACCTCCTTGATCTGCGTATGGTCGGGCTTTGCAAGCAGGCAATGGTCGATCTTCAGCCGTGTCGAGCGGACGATGCTGAAATTATGCTCGATCATCAGGTCATACACGCGGTTGACCGAGCCTGCGGTGCTGTTCTCAATCGGCAAAATGCCATAGCGGCAGAAGCCCGCCTCAATCGCGGAGAATACGCCCTCAAAATTGCGGAAATACTGGATACTCGGCGTGGCGAACAGCTTTTCGCAGGCAAGCTGGGAATACGCCCCCTCGACGCCCTGACAGGCGACGGTGGCGCTGCGGGGGAAGAGACGCGGCGTGTTTTCGATGGCATTTTCGATTTTGTCGTAAAGCGGGGTGCGGGTGCCCTTCTCCTGATAGGTGCGGCTCAGCTCGAACAGCAGGGAGTAGAGCACACGCAGATAGGATTGCATATCCTCCCGCGCCTTGCCCGTGACATCCGCCAGCTTTTCCCGTTCCCGCGCCGTTTGCAGGATCGGCAAGCCGTTTTCCTTCTTGAACGCGGCGATGTTTGCCGCAATGTCCATGCGTTCCTGAAACAGGCGCACGATTTCGTCGTCTACGGCGTCAATCTGCGCGCGATAGTCCTTCAGCTCCATTGATTTCCCTCCAATATAGCGTCTAAAATTGCGATTGCGGCGGCAGCCTCCACAACGGGCACCGCGCGCGGCACGATACACGGGTCATGCCGTCCCTTGATCTCCAACATGGCGGGAGCGGTGCCGCCGGTAAAGCGGATCGTCTCCTGCGGCTGAGCAATGGATGGGGTTGGCTTGAACGCGGCGCGGAAAATGATCGGCATACCCGTGCTGATGCCGCCCGCGATGCCGCCTGCGTGATTGGTGCGGGTACGGACAAAGCCGTTTTCGTCGTAATAATAGGGGTCGTTATTCTGACTGCCCCGCAGATTCGCGCAGCCGAAGCCCTCGCCGAATTCCACGCCCTTGACGGCGGGGATGCCGAAGAGAATTTGCGCAAGGCGGTTTTCCATTCCGCCGAACATCGGCTCGCCGCAGCCTGCTTGCAGCCCGGTGACGGCGCACTCGATCACGCCGCCGACGGAATCCAACGCCGCTTTGGCGCTCGCGATTTCTGTTTGCATTCTCTCCCACGCGGCGGGGTCGAGCGTCAGACCGCCGACGGGCAGAGCGGGAGAGACGGGGTCAAAGGCGGTATCCCGGACAGAACCGATGCTGAGAATATGCGCGCCGATGCGGATGCCCTTCTGCGCTAAATATTGCAGGCAAAGTCCGCCCGCGATGCACAGGGGCGCGGTCAGTCTGCCGGAAAAATGTCCGCCGCCGCGATAGTCCGCCTGATCGCCGTATTTGACCCATGCGGGGTAATCGGCGTGGGACGGGCGGGGCATTTCGGCGATGTTGCCGTAATCCTTGGAGCGCGTATCGGTGTTGCGGATGATGGCGGTGAGGGGTGCGCCGCAGGTGTGACCCTCCACCAAGCCGCTTAAAAACTCGGGCTTGTCTGCCTCTTTCCTCGCCGTTGCATAAGCTCCCTGTCCCGGGGCGCGGCGGGCGAGAAAGGCGTCCAGCGCGTCCAAGTCCGGCGTGAAGCCCACGGGGAAGCCGTCCATGCATACGCCGATGGCGGGGGCGTGGGACTGCCCGAAGATCTGAATTTTCAATGCCGTGCCGAATTGGCTGCTCATTGGGGTGTTCCCCCTCTCTGCATAGTTTCAAAGTCCGCCCAAAAGCGGGGGTAGGATTTTTCCACCGCCTCCGCGCCGAGAAGCGTTACCGGCGCCGCGCAGACGGAGGAGGCAATCGCGGCAAGCATGGCGATGCGGTGGTCGTTTTGGGAATCGACCGTACCGCCGGTGAGCTTCCCGCCGTGAAGCTTTAAGCCGTCGGGCAGGATCTCAACCTCTGCGCCGAGGCTTTTTAACGCGCCCGCGACGGATTGCAGACGGTCGCTCTCCTTGATCTTCAACCGCTCCGCGCCGTAGATTCTTGTGGTTCCCTCCGCACAGGCGGCGGCGAGGGCGAGGGGCGGCACGAGGTCGGGAATGTCCCGGGCGTCGATGTCGATGCCGTGCAGCTTGCGGGGTCGGACGGTCACGGCGTCTGCCGCCCATGCGACCTCCGCGCCGAAGCGGCTTAGAAGCTCCGCGATCTTTCGGTCGCCCTGCGGGGAATCCGGTGAAAGCCCTGTGACCGTGACGGCTTTTGAGATCGCGCCTGCGGTCAGCCAAAAGGCGGCATTGGACCAGTCGCTCTCGACTTTGGCGCTGCCGCAGGAGCGGTAACGCTGCTCTGCGGGGATGTGCCAGCCGGTTTCGCGTTCCTCGACCGTGATGCCGAAGGTGCGCAGGGCGGCAAGGGTCATGCGGACATAATCGGCGGATTCCAAAGGAGAAGTTAACATAATCTCGGATTCCCTGCCCGTCAGGGGGAGGGCGAAGAGGAGTCCGCTGATGAATTGGGAGGAGATGTTCCCTGCCATGCGGTAGGTGCCGCCGGTTAATTTGCCTTCACAAAGCACGGTGTCCGCCGTCGGGCGGGAGAGCTTGCAGCCGTGCGCCTCTAATTCCTCCCACAGAGGGGAGAGGGGGCGTTCGGGCAGCCTGCCGTGCAGTTGAAAGGTTGTTTTTACGCCGAGGGCGGCGGCGACCGGGAGGAGAAAGCGCAGGGTTGAGCCGCTTTCGCCGCAGTCGCAGCGGCAGGCAGCGGCGCGGGGGCGCGGTATGATCTGATAGCTCCCGTTCTGATACGCTGTATCCGCGCAGAGGGCGGTCAGACAGGCGGCGGTCGCCTCAATGTCCTTTGACAGCTCCGCGCAGGAAAGACTCGTCGGGGCATCCGCCAAAGCCGCGCAGATCAGCAGGCGGTGCGCCTGGGATTTGGAGGCGATGGCGGCAATTGACCCTCCGAGGGGGCGGGGCGATATGAGCTTATCCATGGCGCATACCCGCCGCAATGATGGGTTTGAATTCCGTCACGGGAATTTTTTCTAAAGTGCAGCCGCCGATGGCGCGGGGAACAACAAGGGTTAAGGTATCGCCCGCCCGTTTTTTATCGGAAAGCGCCGCGTTGGCAAGGTCTTCTGCGGAGAAGCTTGTCTCCGTCGGCAGACCGAAGGTGCGCAGGACGCTTTCAATCTCCTCCGGGTTCGGGTAGAACGCCCGCGCCATCATTGCCGTGCCGATGGCGACCGCCTGCCCGTGGGAGACGGTGAAATGGCTGCATTGCTCAATTGCGTGCCCGATGGTATGCCCTAAGTTGAGCTTTTGCCGCTCTCCCTTGTCAAACTCGTCCGCGCAGACCACGTCCCGCTTGCATTCGACGCAGCGGGTGATGACATATTCGCGGTCAAAGTCCGTGCCGAATTCACGCAGGTGGGCAAAGAGCTGCGGGTCAAACAGAATCGCGGTCTTGATGACCTCGGCGCAGCCGTCGCGGAAGGTGGCCGCGGGCAGGGTGTTCAGCGCGTCGGGGTCGCACAGCACGAGGGAGGGCTGATGAAACGCGCCCACCAAATTCTTGCCCGCGGGGAGGTCAATCGCCGTCTTGCCGCCGACGGAGGAGTCCACCATCGCCAGCAGCGTGGTTGGAATTTGGATCAACGGAATGCCCCGCAGATAGGTCGCGGCGGCAAAGCCCGTGAGGTCGCCCACCACGCCGCCGCCGAGGGCGATGGCGGCATCCGTGCGGGTGAGCCGCTTGGCGGCAAGGATGTTTAATAGGTTTACATAATATTCAACGCATTTGGTGCGCTCGCCTGCGGGGACGGAGGCGGTATGGACGCTTAACCCCGCAGCCTTGAGGCTCTGATACACCTTTGCAAGGTAGAGCGGCGCGACAGTCTCGTCCGTGACGACGAGGACGCTGCCTTGGGTGACGGCGCGGGTCTCCTGCCCGATTTCGGTGAGCAGTCCTGCGCCGATCTTGACCTCATAGGTGCGTGAGGCGGTGACACGAACGGTATTCATCCGACTTCCTCCTTGCGTTTCTTTCCTTCGTCCAGCAGGCGGCAGAGGGTCTCGCGGTCGTCTGCCGCCATCGCGTCCCGGTATTGCTGCAATTCCCCGATCAGAATGTCGATCTCGCGGGTCAGATTGTCCTTGTTTTCCAAGAACAGCTCCGTCCACATCTCGGGATTGAGCCACGCGACACGGGTCAGATCCTTATAACTGCCCGCGGAAAAACCCTTGTGCGCTGCGGCGGTAGGACTTTTGACATAGGCGTTGGAGACGACATGGGCAAGCTGGGAGGTAAAGGCGATCATCTCGTCGTGCTTTTCTGCCGTGGTGACGGAGAACTGCCCGAAGGCGGGCGGCGCGAGGAGCTTGCACACGCGGTCGATAAGCTGCATATCGTCAAACACCGGCGGCACGAGTACCATCGGCGCGCCCTTAAACAGCGTGGCGCGGCTGTACTTGAAGCCGGAGAAGTGCGTGCCTGCCATGGGGTGACCGCCGACAAAGAGAAAGCCGTGCTCCTGCGCCAGACGGAAGCCGACGGCGCAGATGTCCCGCTTTGTGCCGCAGCAGTCAATGACGACGGCGTTTTTGTTCAGTCTCTCCGCGTTTACCTCCAGATATTCAATCGACGCCTGCGGATAGACCGCCAAGAGGAGGAGGTCGCATTCGGCGATATTTTCCTGCGAGAGCGCAGCGTCTACCGCGCCTGCCATCTCGGCAAACTCCGTGACGGAGGCGCTGCGGTTATGCGCCAGCACGCGCCAGCCGGCGTCATGGTACGCCCTTGCCAGCGAGCCGCCGATCAGTCCGAGTCCGACGATGCCGACCGTCATTGTGTGACCGCCTCTCTGACTACCCGCATTTTCTGCGCAAGGTCTGCAAATTGTTCGGGATTCAGCGACTGCGCGCCGTCGCACCAAGCGTGCATCGGGTCGTTATGCACCTCGACCATCACACCGTCCGCGCCTGCGGCTACGGCGGCAAGCGCCATCGGCGGGACATAGCGCACCTTGCCGGTTGCGTGGCTGGGGTCAATGACGACGGGCAAATGCGACATCTCGTGCAGCGCGGGCACGGCAGTCAGGTCGAGGGTGTTGCGGGAATAGGTGTCAAAGGTGCGGATGCCGCGCTCGCAGAGGATGATATTCTGATTGCCCTCGGACATGATATATTCCGCGCTCATCAGGAATTCCTTGAGGGTATTGGCAAGACCGCGCTTGAGGAGAATCGGCTTATCGGTCTTGCCAAGCTCCTTGAGCAGGTCAAAGTTTTGCATATTCCGTGCGCCGACCTGAATGATATCGACGTCCGCAAACAGGTCGAGGTAGTTGGCGTTCATGATCTCCGTGACGATGGGAAGACCCGTCGCCTTCTTTGCCTCCAGGAGCAGGCGGATGCCCTCGCCCTTTAAACCTTGGAAATCATACGGCGAGGTGCGGGGCTTGAACGCGCCGCCGCGCAGGATATCCGCGCCTGCTGCTTTGACCTTCTCCGCGACCTCGATGATCTGCTCCTCCGTCTCGACGGAGCAGGGTCCTGCAATCATGCAGAAATTGCCGCCGCCGATTTTGGCGTTGCCGACGGTAATGACGGTGTCGTCCGGGTGGAACTGGCGGTTGCACTGCTTGAACGGCTCGGTCACGCGCTTGACGGACTCGACGATATCGAGACTTGCCAAAAGATCCATGTCGATCTTGCCGGTGTCGCCGATCAGACCGAGAATGGTATAGTCATGTCCGTGAGAGATATGCACATCGAGGTTTTGCGCGCGCAGCCATGCAATCAAATGCTCCATCTGCGCTTGTGTGGTGCCTTGTTTTAATACGGTGATCATGGTGAAAACTCCTTTTTGGAAATAGTGTTTGTGGGTTTGTAATATTTGTTCGGTAGACGGTACAGACGAATGCGTTTTGTGTGGTCGGTGGTTCCTACACGAGATTGCCACAACCAGTGTGCGCACTGGTTTCGCAATGACAAATGGGGTAGCTTTTTTGTCATTGCGAGGCGCCTGCGCCGTGGCAATCTCTGCTTGAAAGCTTGTGCGCAGTTGGTGGTTCCTACACGAGATTGCCACAACCAGTGTGCGCACTGGTTTCGCAATGAC